>DAINBM010000147.1:0-6498 GCA_036732965.1 Caulobacteraceae bacterium
CGGCCAGCTGACGCCGGAGGCGGCCGACCGGCTGCTGGCGTCCGGAGCTGCGCAACCGCGTTAAGACGCCGTTAACCGAACCGGCGGGAAAGGTTAACAGCCCCAATTCGAAGCCCGGAGACACCCCGCCGTGGCGGACCTGCGAATCCCCCCGACCAGCCTGCCCAGTGCAGCCCCGCGCCCCGCGGCGCGCAGCGAGGCCGCGCGGGCGGCGCAGAAGGCGTTCTTCGACGCGGCCAGGACCAATGCCGCACCCTCGGCGACGGCGGCGACGGCCCAGACACCCATCCGCCCGGTCTCTCCGGTGCGGGCGGCGACCCCGGCGGCAGCCCCCCGGGCCATTCAGGCCGCGGCCCCCACGGACGCACCGGACCCCACGCGGCGGCTGCCCCGCCCGGGATCCCTGCTCGACATCAAGGTCTGAGGTCCGCCCGCGCCCGCATTGACCGGCAAGGGCCGGTTCAGGCGAGTCTGGCCGCGCGCTTGGCGAGATCCCGGGTCAGCCGGGCATTCTGCTGCGGTGACAGGCGTTCACGCAGTACCGGGAAGACGGCCGTGTCCTCGTCGTGGGCATGACCGGCAAAGGCGCGATAGAGCCCCCGCAGGTTTTCCGACCAGGCCGGGTCGGACTTGTCCAGGGCCTCGACCCGGTGCAGGCGGCCGCGGATATCGAAATGATCCCCCGCGAGCTTGCGGGCCTCGGGATCGGAGTCGGTCTCGCTGAGGGTCGGGTAGACCACCGTCTCCTCGGCAAAGGCGTGGCGGGCCAGGGCCTGGTCCAGCTTGCGGAACAGCTTGGTGCGCCGGACCGTGTCGGTCTCGCCGGTGGTGAGGATCTGCTCGAACAGGCCCTCGATCTGGCGATGCTCGGCTGCCAGGGCCTCCACCCAGTCGCCCACGGCACCGATGGCGACCTCCGTGGCGGCCTTCTTGCTGAGGGAGGCGGCGACGCCCGCGGCAAAGCCCAGCAGGGCGACCCCGGCCAGGGTGGCCATCGGCCCGCGCCCGGTCTCCAGCGCCGCGCGGCCGAAGCTCTGCATGGCGTCCTCCCCCCGCTTGCGGAGATCCCCGGCCACATCATCGAACTTCGGTGTGTTGGGCATGTCGATATCCCATTTTCTGGCGGCCACGGGCTTGCCTAGCAGGCGAGTTCTGGCCACTTGATGAATATGGCCCCTGACGCGTCCCTGTTGAAGCCTCTCCCCGTGAAGATCTGCGGTCTGACCACAGAGACGGATGTGGCCGCAGCGCTGGACGGCGGGGCGGGCTTTCTCGGCTTCATGATGTACGGCCCGAGCCCCCGCAACATCGCCCCCGACCGGGCCGGTGCCCTGGCCCGCGCCGCCCGCGGCCGCGCCGGCGTGGTGGCGGTGACCGTGGATGCCGACGACGCCCTGATCGACACCGTCCTGCGGGACCTGGCCCCGGACTGGCTGCAGCTGCACGGCAACGAGAGCCCGGACCGGGCCGTGGACCTGAAGCGTCGCACCGGCTGCGGCATCATCCGCGCCCTGCGAGTGGGGACGGCGGCGGACATCGCCGCCGCCGGGGCCTTCACCGATGCCGCCGACCTCATGCTGTACGACGCCCGGCCCCCGGCGGGGTCGGTCCTGCCCGGCGGCAACGGCGCACGCTTCGACTGGTCCCTGACCGCCGCCATTCCCCGGGACCGGGACTGGTTCCTGGCCGGTGGGCTGACCCCGGACAATGTCGGAGAGGCGCTCGCGGCCACGGCGGCGCCCCTGCTGGACGTTTCCTCTGGCGTGGAGCGTGCGCCGGGGTATAAGGACGCCAGCCTGATCAAGGCCTTCCTGGACAGGGTTCGGGAAGCGGATATTCAGACGTCGGAATGAAGGCGGACACGTGAACGCGACCAGCCCCCCCAACACCTGGGATGCCTATCCCGACGTGAACGGACGCTTTGGCGAATTCGGCGGGCGCTATGTGGCCGAGACCCTGATGCCGCTGGTTCTGGACCTGGACCGGGCCTATGCCGCCGCCAAGGCGGACCCGGCCTTCCATGCGGAGCTGAACGGCTACATGACCCACTATGTGGGCCGTCCCTCCCCCCTCTATTTCGCCGAGCGCCTGACCCGCCACTTCGGCGGGGCGAAGATCTACTTCAAGCGCGACGAGCTGAACCACACCGGCGCGCACAAGATCAACAACTGCATGGGCCAGATCCTTCTGGCCATGCGCATGGGCAAGACCCGGATCATCGCCGAGACCGGGGCCGGTCAGCACGGGGTGGCCACGGCCACGGTCTGCGCCCGCTTCGGCCTGCCCTGCATCGTCTATATGGGCGAGACCGACGTGGAGCGGCAGAAGCCCAACGTGTTCCGCATGAACCTGCTGGGGGCTGAGGTCCGGCCGGTGACGTCCGGCACCGGCACCCTGAAGGACGCCATGAACGAGGCCATGCGCGACTGGGTGACCAATGTGGCGGACACCTATTACCTGATCGGCACGGCCGCGGGCCCGCACCCCTATCCGGCCATGGTGCGCGATTTCCAGTCCGTGATCGGCACCGAGGCCCGGGCCCAGATGCTGGAGATGGAGGGCCGTCTGCCCGACGCGGTGGTGGCCTGCATCGGCGGCGGCTCCAACGCCATCGGCCTGTTCCATCCCTTCCTGGCGGACGAGGGCGTCCGGCTGATCGGGGTGGAGGCGGCGGGTCACGGCCTCGAGTCCGGCCTGCATGCGGCCTCCCTCACCGGCGGGCGCCCGGGCGTGCTGCACGGGAACAAGACCTATCTGCTGCAGGACCCCGACGGGCAGATCATCGACGCCCACTCCATCTCCGCCGGTCTGGACTATCCGGGGATCGGGCCGGAGCATGCCTTCCTGCACGATGCCGGACGGGCGGAGTACATCTCCGCCACGGACGAGGAGGCGCTGGACGCCTTCAAGCTCTGCGCCGAGCTGGAAGGCATCATCCCCGCCCTGGAACCGGCCCATGCCCTGTCACGGGTCGGCGAGATCGCCCGGGAGCTGGGCCCGGACCGCATCGTGCTGATGAACCTGTGCGGCCGGGGCGACAAGGACATCTTCACCGTGGCCGACGCCCTCGGCCGCAGGATCTGAGGACCATCGAGCATTGACCAAAGCCCGTATCGACGACCGCTTCGCCGCGCTGAAGGCGGAAGGCCGCGCGGCCTTCATCGCCTACATCATGGCCGGTGACCCGGATCTGGAGCAGAGCTTCGAGATCCTGAGCGGCCTGCCCGCCGCCGGGGCCGACCTGATCGAGCTGGGCTTTCCCTTCTCCGATCCCATGGCCGAGGGCGTGCCGATCCAGCGGGCGGCCCAGCGGTCCCTGGCGGGGAAGACCACCCTGGCCGGGACCCTGGACCTGGTCCGGCGCTTCCGGTTGCAGGACACGACCACGCCCATCGTGCTCATGGGCTACCTCAATCCCGTTCTGAACCGCGGCTTCGATGCCTTTGCGGCGGACGCGGCGGAGGCCGGGGTCGACGGCCTGATCATCGTCGACTGCCCGCCCGAGGAATCCGGCCCCCTGGCCGATGCCCTGGACGCGGCGGGGATCTCCCTGATCCGGCTGGCAGCCCCCACCACCGACGACGCCCGGTTGGCCATCGTCGCCCGCCGGACCTCCGGCTTCATGTATTATGTCTCCGTCGCCGGGGTCACCGGCACCAAGGAGGCCGACGAGCACGCCGTGGCACCGGCCGTGGAGCGGGTGCGCAAGGCCTCGGGCCTGCCGGTGGCCGTGGGCTTCGGCATCAAGACCCCGGAGCGCGCCGCGGCCATCGCCCGGGTGGCCGATGCCGCCGTGGTGGGCTCGGCCCTGGTGGACGAAGTGGCTACCGCCGTTGCAGACGGGACATCTGCGACACAAAAGGTTCTGGCCAAGGCCGCCGCACTGGCACAAGCTGTGCATGCGGCCCGCGCTTGAGGACTCCGTCGGATGAGGACCATGGCTGACGCCCGAGACGAGACCCCGAAGGACAAGCCCGGCCGACAGGCCCGCGGTGCCGGCTGGCTGGCGAAGATCGCGCCCGGCGTGCGCAATCTTGTCACCCGCCGGGCGGAAACGCCGGACAACCTGTGGATCAAGTGCCCCGACACGGGGGAGATGATCTATCGCCCGGACCTGGAAAGCGCCCTGTGGGTGACGCCGGCGGGGCGGCACATGCGGATCGCCCCGCCCCTGCGGTTCAAGTACACCTTCGACGGCGGGGCCTATGAGTCCCTGCCGGTCCCGTCGGTGGTCGAGGACCCGCTGAAGTTCGCCGACCAGAAGCCCTATCCCGAACGGCTGGCCGCTGCCCGCAAGGCGACGGGGGAGCCGGACGCCGTGGCCCTGGCCTTCGGCGGCATCGGCGATGTGCCCGCCGTGGTGATGGTCCAGGACTTCGCCTTCATGGGCGGGTCCCTCGGCATGGCGGCGGGGGAGACCTTCGTCGCCGGTGCCCGGGCGGCCCTGGAACGGCAGGTGCCCTATGTGGCCTTCTGCGCCGCCGGCGGGGCCCGGATGCAGGAGGGGGCCTTCAGCCTGATGCAGATGGCGCGCACGACCCTGGCGATCCAGGAACTGCGTCGCGCCCACCTGCCCTATGTGGTGGTGCTGACCGACCCGACCACCGGGGGGGTCACGGCCTCCGATGCCATGCTGGGCGACATCCATCTGGCAGAGCCCGGTGCCCTGATCGGCTTGGCCGGGACCCGGGTGATCGAGCAGACCATCCGCGAGACCCTGCCACCGGGCTTCCAGCGGTCGGAATATCTGGTGGAAAAGGGCATGGTCGACCGGATCGTGGAGCGGTCGGAGCTGAACGCCGTGCTGGGCTCGATCCTCGCCACCCTGATGCTGGGCCGCAAGGTCCGCGCCGCCTGATACTCAGGCGACACAGGGCCTCGGGTCTCAGCGCGGGCGGCGCTTGCGCAGGATCGCCCGGACCAGGGACGCGCCGATGATGGCCGGGGCCAGAAGGTTGGCGACCACCACCCGCGCCGGATTGTCCGCCCGCTTGCGGAAATAGCGCACAAGCCCCACGCCCTTCCAGAACTCGATCTTGATCGGGCTGGTGCGGCTGGTGGACCCCAGATGGATGATGCTGGCATTGGGGTCGAACCACACCGACCCGCCCATGCGGCGCACCCGCCAGCACAGGTCCACATCCTCCACATGCAGGAAATAGCCTTCGTCGAAGCCCTTCAGGGCAGCGAAGTCCTCCCGCGTCATGGCAAAGCCCGCGCCGGAGATGGTCGGCACGGGGATCCGGCCACAAGGGGCGGGATCCCCCTCATGGTGGATCTCGAAGCGCTGCAGGACGCTGAACCGATGGGACAGGCGCAACAGGCTGAGCAGGGTGGTGACCGGGGTCACCTCTCCCCGGCGGGCGCCGCGCTGCTCGGACAGGTCCGGATTCAGCACACGCGCCCCCACCAGGCACGGGGCCGGGCCCATGCGCACGCCATCGGCCAGGGACTGAAGGCAGCCGGGCTGGAGGAAGGCGTCGGGGTTCAGGAACACCACCACCCGGCCATGGGCGGCATTGGCCCCCATGTTGGCGGCCCGGGCAAAGCCCACATTGCCCTGACCGCGGATCAGGATGATCCGGTCGTCGGCGGCCACGGCGGCATCGATCCAGCCCTCTTCCTCGGGGTTGGAGCCGTTGTCGACGATCACGAACTGGTCGGTCAGGGCATCGGCCCGCACCCGGTCGATGCTGCCCTTCAGCGCCGGGCCCGTCCGGTAGACCACCATCACCACGGTGATGCTGTCGCGATCCGGACCGGACGTCTGATCCTGTCCCAGAATGCGCCGGCCGAGATCCCGCGTCGGGGAATTCATACTGATCCTACCCCAACTTCAGGTCCGGCGGTGTCGCATCCTGTACCAGAAGAGCAACCGCCTCGTCGAGACGGATGACCGTCTGGTCCTGCGACCCCAGGCGGCGCAATGCCAGCTGGCCCAGTTCGGCCTCCTTTCGACCGATCACGGCAATCACCGGGATCTTGCCGAGGCTGTGCTCTCGCACCTTGTAGTTGATCTTCTCGTTGCGCAGATCCGTCTCCACCCGCAATCCGGCCTCGGTGAGGCGCTCTGCGACCGATCGCGCATAGTCGTCCGCATCCGACGTGATGGTGGCTACCACGATCTGCACCGGCGCAAGCCACAGGGGGAAGGCCCCCCCGTAGTTTTCGATGAGGATGCCGATGAAGCGTTCAAACGAGCCCAGGATTGCCCGGTGCAGCATCACCGGCCGCTGCTTGGTCCCGTCGGCGGCCACATATTCGGCCCCCAGGCGCTCCGGCAGCACATAGTCCAGCTGCAGGGTGCCGCAGGTCCAGCTGCGGCCGATGGCGTCCTTGACCACGAAATCGAGCTTCGGCGCGTAGAAGGCGCCGTCGCCCTCGGCGATCACCGGCTCCACGCCCGCCTTGCGCGAGGCGCTGAGCAGGGTGGCCTCGGCCTTGTCCCAGAATTCGTCGGATCCGGCGCGGATCTCCGGCCGGGTGGCCAGGGCCACG
>DAINBM010000148.1:0-6480 GCA_036732965.1 Caulobacteraceae bacterium
GGCCACCGCTTCGACGAGGCCCGGCTGGAGGCCTGGCTGGCCCCGCGGATCGACCGGTTCGGCACCGCCATGTCCGTGCAGCAGTTCCAGGGCGGGGCGTCCAATCCCACCTTCCTCTTGACCACGCAGACGCCGGACGGTCCCCGTCGCTATGTCCTGCGCATGAAGCCGCCCGGCGTGCTGCTGGCCAGTGCCCACCAGGTGGACCGGGAGTTCCGGGTGATGAAGGCGCTGGCCGAGACCGGCGTGCCCGTTCCGGTGATGCGGGTCCTTTGCGACGACGCCGACATCATCGGCACCGGCTTCTACGTCATGGACTATCTTCCCGGACGGGTGTTCCGCGATGCCCAGCTGCCGGACCAGACCCCGGCGGAGCGGGCGGCCATCTATGACCAGCTGAACGCCACCCTCGCCAGGCTTCACCAGGTGGACTACGCGGCGGTGGGCCTTGGCGACTACGGCCGTCCCAGCGGCTATTTCCAGCGGCAGGTGGCGCGCTGGACCAAGCAGTACCGGGATGCGGAGACCGAGCCCTGTCCCGCTATGGAGGCGCTGATCGCGGCCCTGCCGGCGCGGATTCCCCAGGACGAGGTCAGCAGCATCGCCCACGGGGACTATCGCCTGGAGAACGTGATGTTCCACCCCACCGAGCCGCGGCTGATCGCGGTCCTGGACTGGGAGCTGTCCACCATCGGTCATCCCCTGGCCGACCTGGGGTACAACTGTTTCATGTGGCACAATGACAGCCCCGGCTGGGGGACTCTGCTGGGCGTGGACTTCGCCACCTCCGGCATTCCCACCGAGGCGGACTATGTGGCCGCCTACTGCCGCCGGACCGGTCGCAGCGGCATCGACGACCTCGACTTCTACATCGCCTTCGGGGCCTTCCGCCTCGCCTCGATCTCGCAGGGGGTCTACCGACGCATCCTGTCGGGCACCATCGCCAGCGAGCGCGAGGCGGTGAACGGCTGCCCCCACCTGGCGGCGATGGCCATGGACATCCTCGGGCGGGGCGTCAGGACGCCTTGAGGATGAGCCCGGCGTAGCGCTTCAGCAGGGGCGTGACATTGGGGATGGTCAGCATGGTGCTGCCCACGGCCATCAGCAGGGTGGCTGTGAAGGCGGCGGGGCTGATGATCCCCTTGTCCAGCAGGATGTTGACGAAGATGATCATGATCAGGGCCTTGGTCTGAAGCAGCCAGCCGATGATCGAGGCCTCCCCCGGCTCCCACTTCAGGA
The DNA here is from genome assembly GCA_036732965.1 of Caulobacteraceae bacterium. Lineage (GTDB taxonomy): Bacteria > Pseudomonadota > Alphaproteobacteria > Caulobacterales > Caulobacteraceae > CAIMFV01. Next base: position 1,240 of record DAINBM010000148.1, read on the forward strand.
TCCGCCCGGCGATGTGGACGCCGATCAGCTTGCCGCTCACCGAGGCGACCAGCAGGGCACCCGCCGCGGCGAACACGGCGACACCGCCGAGGTTCCAGTTGGTGCGCAGACCGGTGCTGAGGAAGAACACCGGCATGATGGCCAGCAGGATATTGTTGCGGAACCCGTCCATCTGCTCCCGGTCGAACAGCTCCGCATCGAGCACCGCGCCGGACAGGAAGGCACCCACCATGAAGTGCAGCCCGGACCAGTCGGCGGCGAAGGCCGAGGCCGCCAGCCAGATCAGCCCCGCATACCACCGGTCCCGGGCCTCCAGACGGGGCATCAGCCGACGCACGGCGAGGGTGGCGACGGCAAAGCCCACCAGGAACACCAGTTGGCGCTCGATCCGGCTCCAGTCCAGCAGGATCAGGGCCAGAACCCCCCAGATCGCCACATCGTCGAGGCTGGCATAGCGCAGGATGCGCTGGCCGAGGGGACGCCGCAGGATGTCGAGCTTTTCCATGAACAGCACCAGGATCGGCAGGGCGGTGACGGCGCAGGCCATGCCGAGGCCCAGCATCACCTGCCAGGGTGTGCCCTTCGCACCGATCCAGCCGCCGCCGAGGGCGAGCAGGGCTGCGGCCGTGGCTGTCCCCAGCCCGAGCGGCACCCCGAGGGCAAGACCGGCGGTGATCGTCGTCTCGACGCGCCGCGCCCAGGCCTGACGCAGGTCCAGCTCCACGCCCGCGACCCAGACGAACAGCATCACCGCCCACCAGGCAATGCCGTTCAGGGCCCCGATCACCTGGGGATTGAAGACAAAGGCATAGTAATCCGGAAAGGCCCGACCCAGGACGCCGGGACCCAGCACGATGCCGCCCACGATCTGCACCACCACCAGTGGCGCGTAATAGTCCGTCCGCAGCACCCGCCATACCAGATACGGAACGGTGAAGATCACGAGGAGCGCGATCAGGAAGATCTCGGAGGTGGACATGAGGGAGGGCCGCCGGTGGTGAGGCGATGGTCTTTCGGGTCTCGGGCCCGTCGCGTCAACCCCGCGGTCCGCGGTGGGTGACTTGCCAAGGCCGGGGGTTTCTCCTTAGGTGCCCGGCCATGAGCCAGCCGTTCCTCGACCTCCGCGCCACCCACAATTCCCATCGCTGGTTCCTGCCGGTGACGCCGGAGATCACCGTGGGGCCGGAGGGCAAGGCCTTCCTGTTCGGCGGTGTCGGCATGGCCGCCGCCGTGCGGGCCATGGAGGCGACCTGCGGGCGGCCGGTGATCTGGGCCACCGCCCAGTACCTGTCCTATGCGCGGGTGGGGGCCATCGTCGACTATGACGTGCGCGAGGCGACGGTGGGCAATGCCATCAGCCAGGTGCGGGTCACGGCCCATATCGGGGATCAGGAGATCCTGACGGTCAATGCGGCGCTGGGGGCTCGGGACGGGGTCACCGACCAGTGGCTGAAGGCCCCCGACGTCCCGCCGCCGGAGGACTGCCCGCCGGTGAAACACTGGCGCGGCCGGTCGGACAGCGTCCACGGCCGCTTCGAGACGCGGCTGGCCTATGGGCGCTATCCCACCGGACAGCTGGAGGGCGGCCGCAGCGACGACGCCCGCCTGGTGACCTGGGTCCGGTCGCGGGACGGGCTCCTGGCGTCGCCGGAACTTCTGGCCGTGCTGGCCGACTTCGTGCCCCAGGCCACCTCGAATGCCCTGGGCTACAGCGCCGGCGGCAACAGCCTCGACAACACCATCCGCTACGGCCGGATCCAGCCCACCGACTGGGTCATGTGCGACATCCGCATCGATGCCATCGTCAGCGGCCTGATCCATGGGTGCATCCACCTGTTCTCACCCGATGGCGTGCTGATGGCCACGGCCAGCCAGTCCCTGATCCTGCGCATCCACCCGGCGCCGGCAGCCTAGGACCGTCCGCGCGATTTCTTGCTTGCGCATCCGGCAGAGGCGAGGCCCAATGCCTGCGAACGGAACCCAGAACCGCGGCATCTGAACCACGGGGGGCGTCCGGGGAAGGTTACGCCATGAGCTCGACGACGGTGCCGGTGACCGGCGGCGCGGAGACGTTGCATCGCCTGAGCAGCGCCGGACTGCTGGGGTTCTCCGCGCCGGGCCTGTGCATCGGCGCGATCTCGGTCGCCGTGTCGGTCTATCTCACCCATTACTACGCGGCCCATTTCGGCCTCGGCCTGTCCGCGGTGGGGCTGGCCTTCATGGCGCTGCGCCTTCTGGACATGATGGTCGATCCGGTGCTGGGCCTCGCCATGGACCGTACGCGCACGTCGCTGGGCCGTTATCGGGTGTGGCTGGTGGCAAGCCTTCTGGTGTTGATCCCGGGCGTCGTGTTCCTGTTCGATCCCCCCGGCCGGGTGGATGTGACCTGGCTGGTGGTCTGGCTGGCCATCTATTATCTGGGCCTGTCCATGGTGGTCCTGTCCCACGCGGCCTGGGCCTCGGTGATCGCGTCGGCGTACCATGAACGCTCCCGCGTGTTCGGGGCGATCCAGATGCTGTCGATCATCGGGGGCGCCCTGGTGCTGGTGATCCCGACACTGCACGACGGCCTGCTGCGCAGCGTGGGGCTGGAGACGAGCGCCATCACCGCCGTCGGCCTGATGGGCCTGTTCATCGTCGGGCTCGCCCTGCTCGGGGTGGGCCTCGCGGCGGTTTCCGCCCGGGAGCAGGTGCTGACAGGGGTGCAGGCGGCGGCCTTCGGCCTGAAGGACTATGTCCAGATGCTGTTCCGCCCCGACATGGGGCGGCTGGTGGCGGCGGAGTTCTGCCTCACCCTGGGACCCGGCTGGATGTCGGCCCTCTATCTCTTCTTCATGCGGGACGCGATGGGCTTTGCCCTGGCCCCCGCGAGCCTGCTGCTGCTGGTCTATTTCATCTCGGGCGTGGCGGGGGCCGCGACCCTGAGCTGGGCCGCCCGCCGGGTGGGCAAGCACCAGACCCTGATGACCGTCGCCATCCTCTATTCCTTCGGCCTGATGGCCCTGCTGGTGATGCCCAGGGGCAGCTTCGCCGGCATGTTTGCCCAGATGGCCTATGTGGGCTTCTTCGCCGGGGGCTTTCCCCTGCTGACCCGGGCCATGGTGGCCGATGTGGGGGACGCCGTGCGCCTGGACCTGGGCTCGCCGCGCAACGGCCTGCTCTATTCCATGGTCACCACCAGCCAGAAGTTCGGTGTCGCCCTCAGCATCGGGGTGTCCTTCACCCTGCTGGGCTGGGTCGGCTACCGGGCCGGCGAGGCGGCGGTGAATACCCCCGACGCCATCAACGGACTGAAGCTGGTGTTTGTTCTCGTTCCCATCCTGTTTGCCTGGATCGGGGCCCTGTGCTTCGTCGGCTATGCCCTGAACGCCCAGCGCCACGACCAGATCCGCTCCGCCCTCGAAGCCTGGGAGATCGCTCCATGACCATCGCCGTGAAACCCGCCGAGGCGCAGGACGTGGAGGCCGTGCCCCTGGAGCGGATCAATCCCGCGGATCCGCGCCGCTTCCAGCAGGATACGATCTGGCCGTATTTCGCCCGGCTGCGACGGGAGGATCCGGTCCATTTCACGCCGCAGAGCGAGTACGGCCCCTACTGGTCCATCACCCGATGGGATGACATCCTGGCGGTGGACACCGACCACGAGGCCTTTTCATCGGCGGAGGGTATCGCCCTGCCGAACCTTGAGGCCCTGGCCGAGCAGCAGCGGGTGCTGGGGGAGGTGAACCTGCGGCGCAACCGCGCGGGCTTCATCACCATGGACGAGCCGCAGCACAGTGTGCAGCGCAAGGCCGTCAGCCCCACCGTGGCACCGGGCAACATCGCCCAGATGGCCCCGGTGGTGCGTGAGCGGGCCGGCCAGATCCTCGACGGTCTGCCCATCGGGGTGGCGTTCGACTGGGTGGACCTGGTGTCCAAGGAACTGACCGCCATGACCCTGGCCACCCTGTTCGACTTCCCCTTCGCGGACCGGCGCAAGCTGACCCACTGGTCGGACATGATCACCAACCTGCCGGGCCATGGACCGGTGACCAGCTGGCAGCACAAGTTCCAGGCGATCCAGGAGTGTTTCCAGTCCTTCCAGCAACTGTGGGACCAGCGGCTGGACGCGCCCCCCAGCATCGACCTGATCTCCATGCTGATCCACAATCCGGCCACCCGGCACATGTCGCTGGAGGACTATCAGGGCAATGTCGTCCTGCTGATCGTGGGCGGCAACGACACCACCCGCAACACCATCTCCGGCAGCGTGTTCGAGCTGAACCGCAATCCGGACCAGTATGACCGCCTGCGGGCCGACCCGTCCCTGATCCCCTCGATGGTCTCCGAGACCATCCGCTACCAGACCCCGCTGGCGCACATGAGCCGGGTCGCCACCCGGGACGTGGAGATCGGCGGCAAGACCATCCGCAAGGGTGAGCGGGTGGTGATGTGGTACATTTCCGGCAATCGGGACGAGGGCCACGTGGTGGACCCGGACCGCTTCGACATCGAGCGGGAGCGGCCCCGCAACCACCTGTCGTTCGGCTTCGGCATCCATCGCTGCGTCGGCAACCGGGTGGCGGAAATGCAGCTGACCATCATCTGGGAGGAGATCCTGAAGCGTTTCCCGGTGATCCAGGTGGTGGGAGAGCCCACCCGGACCTATTCGGCCTTCGTGCACGGCTTCGAGACCCTGCCTGTGATCATCCCGGCCCGGAACTGAGATCGGAGGGATGCACCCGCCGCTTGCGGACGGTCCCGGCAATGCTCACCTGTGACGCCTGCGTCTGACGGCCCTCGCTGATCCTCTCGGCGAGCCGCAGCCGCTGCGGCGGCGGGCGAGGTCCATGGGTCATCTGAGAGTTGTGCTGGGCGACCAGCTGTCCCGCCAAGTGGCCGCGCTCAAGGGCCTGGACCCGGCCCGCGACACCGTCCTGATGGCCGAGGTCATGGGTGAGACCACCTATGTGGCCCATCACCGCCAGAAGATCGTCATGGTCCTGTCCGCCATGCGCCACTTCGCCGCGACCCTGCGGGCCGAGGGGGTGTCGGTGGACTATGTCGACCTCGAGGACCCCGACAACACCGGCCATCTGGCGGGGGAGATCCGTCGCGCCATGGCCCGTCACGCACCGGACCGGGTGATCCTGACCAAGCCGTCGGAGTGGCGGGTCCGGGCCGAGCTCGAGGCCCTGGCCGCGACCTCCAACACGCCGGTCGACGTCCTTGAGGATGACCGCTTCTTTGCCAGCCATGCCC
>DAINBM010000149.1:0-6475 GCA_036732965.1 Caulobacteraceae bacterium
GACGCCAAGAACCTGCTGCTCGGCAATGACGAACTGACCCTGACCGTGGACTCCAAGTCGGTCGGTCCCCAGCTCAACACCGCTGCCAAGGGCGCGGTCGGGCCCACGGGCCTGATCAAGACCTGGTCCGCGGCCGACGCCTCGCTGACCTACCGCTTCGACCGCTACGCCTTCCAGGTGCAGGTGCTGAACCTGATGGACAAGCAGTACCTGACGGGGATGAAGGGCTCGGCCCTGGTGCCCGGCACCAACCGCTTCGGCCTGTCGACCGGCTCCTGCGGCATTGCCGGCTCGGCCCCGGCCATCGCCTGCGGTGGCAACGCGCCGCAGTACGCCACGCCGCGCAGCTTCCAGGCGACCCTGAAGGTGGCCTTCTAAGGCCAACGACGGATCACCGCGATCTGAACAGCACCCCCCGGAGGTCCGTCCTCCGGGGGGTGACTTCGTTTCAGGCGCGAAGCGCCCGGCCCAGGATGTGGAAATAACGCTGGCTGTCCGGGTGGCGGTCCACCTGCCACTCCGGATGCCACTGCACGGCCAGCACCGGGGCCCCGTCGAATCGGCCGGAGAGCGCCTCCACCAGGCCGTCGGGCGCGCGGGCCTCGACGGTCAGGCCGTCTCCCAGTCGGTCCACCCCCTGATAATGCACGGAATTCACCGCCAGCTCGCTCCGGCCATAGGCCTCTGCCAGCTGACCGCCGGGGGTCAGGGCCACCGGATGGGTCAGGTCGAACATGGCGTCGAACTCCACCCCGTCGGGGGTGTGGTGGGCGATCAGCTCCGGATGGGTGGCGCAGTCCCGGCGCAGCGTCCCGCCGAAGGCCAGGTTCAGCTCCTGGAACCCGCGGCAGATGCCGAACACCGGGCGGCCCCGGGCGATCATGGCCCGGATCAGGGCGAAGGTCATCTCGTCCCGGGCGGGATCGAACGGGCCATAGGCATCCTCGGCATCCCCGTGGCCGTAGCGGTGGGGCTCCACATTGGACGGGCTGCCGGTGAGCAGGAGGCCGTCGATCCGCGGGGCCACGTCCTCGGCCCGCATCAGCTCGGGCAGGGAGGGGATCAGCAGCGCGGCGGTATCCGCGTGGCGCACGGCGGCGGCGACATAGCGCTGCATCACCGCCTGGGCGGTCTCCACGCCGACGGAGCGATTGCAGCAGATGATGCCGAGAACGGGACGGGTCATGGACTTCCTGACAAGGGCAGCGGAGCAGGCGGGCAGTCTAGCGGCCGCCGGGCGGGATTGTCATGTCCGCCGTTCCCCCGTCAGATGGGGACCTGAAGACACACAGACGGGAGGGAGCACGACATGTCGGCATTTCAGGAGGCCATGCGCCGGATCATCACCGGCGACGACGCGCAGGGGCAGTCCGTGATCATCCTCGACGGCGGGCCGTCCTCCGTCTCCGGGGCCCCGGACATCGGCGGTCTGTTCGAGATCTGGGAGGATGCGGCCAGCGGGACGCTCGATCCCCGGGATCACACGGATCTGGGAACCCGGCGGCCGGTCCTGGGTCCGCGGCCGGGCAATGTGCAGGTGCGCTGGTTCGTGGTCGCGCCCCTGCCCGAGGACGTGCCCAAGGCCGAGCTGGACGCGGCCACCCGGGCCCGCTTCGAAGCCTTCGGCGGTGCGCACCACATCATCGACCAGACCCGGCATCCGGCAATGCACGAGACCCATTCCATCGACATCATCTGCCTGCTGCAGGGGGACGTGTCCCTGATCCTCGAGGGCCAGCGCACCCGGGTGAAGCCCGGACAGGTGGTGATCCAGCGGGGCACCAACCATGCCTGGGAGGCCCACGGCGGCCCCGCCCTGCTGCTGGCCGTGCTCATCGACCGGCCCCTCGCCGGGCACGGCTGACCGTTTTGCCTCGGCCCGTCGCCGGGATCGCTTTACGGCGGCGGTTCTGACCGTCAGACTGCCAGTTCCGCAGGATCAGAGGCGTCGCTCCAGGCGCCCGGCGGGAGGACGACACCGATGATGCACACGCTCACCGCCCTGTGGGGGGCTCTGGCGCTCGCGACCACGCCCGCTGCGTCGGCCCCTGCCACGGGACCGGCGGCGGGACCCGTCGCGACGGCGTCTCCCGTGAGCCAGGACGAGGCCTATGCCATCGCCCGGGAAGGCTACGACTTCCTGTTCCCGCTCCTGACCATGGACTTCACCCGCCGCGCCCAGACGACGGTGGCGGCGGAGGGACGGGCCCCCCGGACCGCGGTGGAGAATGTCCTGGCCCACAACGCCACCTTCCCGCCGGGGGAGTTCCGGATCATCGTCCGGCCCAATTTCGACACCCTCTATTCCATCGCCTGGATCGATGTCTCCCGCGGACCGGTGACGCTGGCGGTGAAGCCGGGGCTGGACCGCTACTATCTGCTGCCGCTGATGGACATGTGGACCGACGTCTTCGCCGTGCCCGGGACGCGGACCCTCGGCAAGGCGGGGGGGCGGTTCCTGATCGTCAGCCGCGGCTGGACCGGCGAGGTGCCAAAGGATGCCCAGGTGCTGCGCGCGCCGACGGACAAGGTCTGGCTGATCGCCCGCATCCAGACCAATTCCCCCTCCGACTACGACCACGTCCACCAGCTGCAGCAGGCCATCACCCTGACCCCGAGCGTCCCCCCGGGCCCGCCGGTGGTGGATACGTCCTTCGACCGGCTGGCGCCTCCCGCCCGGTTGATGGGCGCCCTGTCGGCGGACCAGTTCTTCGCCCGGGCCGCAGACCTTGCGGGGCAGTATCCGGCCCATGACGTGGACCAGCCGGTGCTGACCCTGCTGGCGCGGATCGGCTTCCATCCCGGCCAGCCCTATGACCTCGCCCAGCAGCCTCCGGCGATCCAGGCCGGGGTGCGGATGGCCGTCCGCGACGGGCTGGCGGCGCTGAGCGGCAACGGGGTCGGGGGGCTGAAGCGCCTCGGACACTGGAACTTCCAGCCGGGCCATCTGGGCGCCTATGGCGGCGACTACCGGTTCCGGGCCCAGGTGGCCCTCGGCGGGCTGGGTGCCAACCGGGTCGAGGATGCCATCTATCCGAACACGGCCGAGGATGCCGACGGCAAGCCGCTGATCGGATCCAACAGCTATGTCCTGCACTTCGCGAAGGACCAGCTGCCGCCGGCGAACGCCTTCTGGTCCCTCACCGCCTATGACCCGGAGGGCTTTCCCATCCTGACGCCGCAGAAGCGCTATGCCGTCGGGGACCGGGACCCGCTGGTCTACAATCCGGACGGCTCCCTGGACCTGACCATCGGCCAGGCTCCGCCCGCGGACCCCCGCCGCGCCTCCAACTGGCTGCCGACCCTGGCCGCGCCGTTCAACCTGACCCTGCGGCTCTATCTGCCGAAGCCGGAGGTGCTGGAGGGGCGCTGGACGCCCCCGGCCGTCACCCGGCGCTGACGGGCTGGACGGGGACCGGCAAATTTCTGTGACGAATCGACAATATCGTCACAATCACATTGAATCCGCCGCCAGAACGACCTATCTACGGCGGAGGAGCTGTTAACTCTGTGTAGTTGTTGCGGATTTCGTCCATTTCAGCTGCCCGGCAGGCTTGATCGCCCCGGTGCCGCAGACTCCCGCGGGGCCGCCGAGGCGCGCCATGCCCTTTCCGACAGGACCCTGACTTGAGTACGGCCAACGCCCCCCGAACCGCTGACCCGGCCTTGCCGCCTGCGACCCGAACCCTGCGCGTGGACGGCCCCTCCGTGTCGGCCAAGCGGCAGGAGATCCTCGCCTATTTCCACGCGACCTTCGAGCTGTACGAGCGACTTTTCGACTGCATCGCCGATGAGCGGGGCTATTTCACCAAGGCGATCCCCCTGCGCCATCCGCTGATCTTCTATATCGGCCATACCGCCGCGTTCTTCGTGAACAAGCTGCTGGCGGACGGTCAGATCGGCGAGCGGATCGATCCGGTGATCGAGGCCCAGGTGGCCATCGGCGTTGACGAGATGAGCTGGGACGACCTGGACGAGCGCAATTACGACTGGCCCACCGTCCAGGCCCTGCGCGACTACCGGGCCCGGGTCCGGGAGATGGTGTCCCGCCACATCCTGTCCATGCCCCTGACCCTGCCCATCACCTGGGACAGCCCCGCCTGGGTGATCCTGATGGGGATCGAGCACGAGCGGATCCATCTGGAAACCTCCAGCGTGCTGATCCGCCAGCTGCCCCTGGACTGGGTGCAGGACCAGCCCCACTGGCCGGTCTGCCCGACGGCGCGGACCGACCGCGCGGCCGTGCCCGCCAACCACCTGGTCCCCGTGGCCGGGGGCGAGCAGGTGCTGGGCAAGCGCGACGCCACCTATGGCTGGGACAACGAGTACGGCACGCACACGGTCTCGCTCGCCCCCTTCGAGGCGTCGGCCATGCTGGTCAGCAATGCGGAATATCTCGCATTCGTGCAGGCCGGCGGCTATGCGGAGGATCGCTGGTGGTCCGAGGAGGGGCTGGGCTGGCGGACCTTTGCCAGGGCCGTGGCCCCGACCTTCTGGGTGGGTGATCCGGCGCACCCCGACGCCCTGAAGCTGCGCCTGATGACCCGGGAGGTGCCCATGCCCTGGGACTGGCCGGTGGAGGTCAATGCCCTGGAGGCCCGGGCCTTCTGCCGCTGGAAGGCGGACGCCACCGGCCGTCCGGTGCAGCTGCCCTGCGAGGCGGAGTGGATGGCCCTGCGTGCCCAGGTGCCCGGCGACCAGCCGGACTGGGAGACCGCGCCGGGCAACATCAACCTCGCCCACTGGGCCAGCTCCTGTCCCGTGGACATGTTCCCCCAGGGGACCGGCCTGTTCGACATCGTCGGCAATGTCTGGCAATGGACCTCGACACCGATCAGCGGCTATGCCGGGTTTGCGGTCCATCCGCGCTATGACGACTTCTCCACGCCGACCTTTGACGGCAAGCATGACCTGATCAAGGGCGGCAGCTGGATCTCCACCGGCAACGAGGCCATCGCCGCGTCCCGCTACGCGTTTCGCCGTCACTTCTTCCAGCACGCGGGCCTCCGCTACGTCGTGTCCAGCTACAAAGAGCCCGCCTTGGAAAACCCCTACGAAACCGACGAACAGGTCTGCCAGTACCTGGACTTCCACTATGGTGCCGAGCATTTCGGCGTGCCCAACTTCCCCAAGGCCCTGGCGGACATCGCCCTGTCCCACTGCCCCGCCGGCGGCCGGGCCCTGGACATCGGCTGCGCCGTCGGCCGCGCCAGCCTGGAGCTGGCCCGGGGCTTCGACCATGTGGACGGGGTCGACTTCTCCGCCCGCTTCATCGATGCCGCCCTGCAGCTGATCGCCCAGGACAGCTACCGCTACACCCTGCCGGTGGAGGGGGAGCTGGTGGACTATCACGAGGTGCGCCTCGCCCCCCTGGGCCTGGGGGCGGAGCAGGCGGCGAAGGTGCAGTTCAGCCAGGGGGACGCCCTGAACCTGAAGCCGAAATACACGGGCTACGACCTGGTGCTGGCGGCCAACCTGATCGACCGCCTGCGGGAGCCGGCACGGTTCCTCGCGGACATCGGCCAGCGGATCAAGCCGGGCGGGGTGCTGGTGCTGACCTCCCCCTATACCTGGCTCGAGGCCTTCACGCCGAGGGCCAACTGGCTGGGCGGCGTGCGCCAGAACGGGGAGTCGGTGACCACCTACCGGGCCCTGCAGCTGGCGCTGGCGGCGGACTTCGAGGAGATCGCCCCCCCGCAGGACGTGCCCTTCGTGATCCGCGAGACGGCGCGCAAGCACCAGCACACCCTGGCCCAGCTCACCGTCTGGCGCCGTCGCGGCTAGTCCGTGGCGGAGGCAGACCGGGCCGGAGCGGTCTCGCCCAAGAGCCACATGCAGGCGATCCCCACCACCATGGCCCCGGTGATGTAGAAGGCGGGGGCCACGGGATTGTGGGTGACCTCGATCAGCCCCCGGGCCACGAACTGGGTGGTGCCGCCAAAGGCCGACATGGCCACGGCATAGAGCGCCCCCAGCAGGCCCGAGCGCACGTGCCGGGGCAGGCTTTCCGTCACCGCGATCAGGGCCGGGCCGGTGATCAGGGCGCTGAGGATGCCGAGGAGGGCGGTCACGGCGAAGATCACCCCGGGTTGCGGGAAGGCGTTCAGCAGGGTGAAGGCCGGCGCGATCACCAGCACCACGCAGGCGGACGCCGCGATCATCACCGGCCGGCGGCCGACCCGGTCGGTCAGCATGCCGCACAGCACATCCGTCACCACCATCACCGCGCCCAGCACGATGGTGGCGCCGAAGGCCAGTTTCACCGACAGGTGCAGCGTGTCCTGGGCATAGGTGTTGATGTACTCGATGCCGTAATAGGCAATGGTGGAGGCCCCCAGCATCAGGATGCCGAGGATCACCACCCGGGCGTGGGTGACCACCTTCGTCGGCGGCGCGGCCGCCCGGTGATGGGTGTGGAAGGTCTCCGGCAGGTTCCGGCGCACGGCGAGGCCGAAGGGCACGATCAGGGCCCCCA
>DAINBM010000150.1:0-6474 GCA_036732965.1 Caulobacteraceae bacterium
TGCGAGCGCCTGTGCGTCGAACCCGGCCTTGACCACGCCGGCACCGACATGAGGGCGGGCGACATGGGCGGCGTCTCCCAGCAGGACGACCCGGCCCTGGATCATCGTGGACGATTCCAGATCATAGATCGGCTGCAGAAACGGCATCCGGGTGGCACGGATCACGGCGGCCAATGCGGGGGCCAGGGACTGTTCCGCCCGGGCACGCATCTCCGCGATGACATCGGGGCGGATGAGCGGCGGCGGGATCGACATGCCGTGGGTGACGCCGTGGGCATCCGTCAGGAGATCGGCGAGCTGGTCCTCTTCGCGGGCGCGGCGATACCAGACAAGATTGTAGCGTCGGTGACCGGGACGAAGATCATGCCCCTCGCCGGCCACGGGATACGCGACGACCTGCTCATCCTCGGGCAGACAGAAGGTCAGCCGGTCGAACAAGGCCGCATGGGCATCGGCGGGGAGATCGGCCTCCGGCACCAGTGCGCGCCACGCGACATAACCGGCATAGAGGGGGTGCGCCGCATCGAAGAGGCGCTCGCGGACCGCGGATCGGAACCCGTCCGCTGCCACCAGCAGATCACCGGTCGCCGTGCTGCCATCCGAGAAGGTCGCCGTCACCCCCTCGCCATCGTCCTGAAGATCGACGAGTTCGCGACCCGAATGGTACTGCTGATCCGGCCAGTCCCCCCGCAGAAGCGTGAACACGCTCTCCCAGGACGTCATGGTCTGCGGAAAATCGAGGCTGCCGACGCTCGCGCCGGTACCGTCGAGGGTGATCCGACCGACGACGTCCACCCCCCTATCATCGTCCCCCGGCAGACCCGCCGCCGAAATGACGCGCCACAGTTCGGGATAGGTGGCGATTCCGGCACCGCGACTGGCGAGGGCACCCGTCGCGCGCTCGAAAATCTCGGTGCCCCAACCGATCCTGCGAAGGAAATGGCCCGCAAACAAGCCGCCGAGCGATCCGCCGATCACAAGCGCACGTCCCGGTTTCATGCCCCCTCCGGCCGACAGCCCGTCAGAAGGCTGTCCCGAAGTGACATCGGCAGGACCCTGGCGTCAATGCCGGCGCCGATCGATGCCCTCCCATATGGGCGCAGAGCCACGGGATTTGCCTTCGATAGCCTTCAAACCATATCGTTAGGGTTCTATTAACCAACCGCGAAGACCGGATCGGCCAAGGCATGGGCCGTCGACTGGTCCCGAACGTCCATCTCGCACCAATTGAGGTCGCCCGCATAGCGCCACGCCATCCGGCCCTGGGCGTCGAGGGCGAACAGGTGAAGCCAGCCATGGTCGAACAGGGCGCGGACACCGTCATGGCGGGCAAGGATCGCGGTCATGGCCTCCCGCGGGGCCTCGATGCAGACGGACAGCCGCAGCGGTGTATGGGCCAGGGTCCGGCCGTCATGCACGGACTGCCAGGGCAGCCCGACGCGCAGCGGGCCGCCATTGCCTTCCACCACGCCGATGCCGCCGATGACATTGTGCAGGAGCTTGTTGCCCCCGCCGAAGATCTCCGGCGACACGGTCGATCCGTAATATTGCAGACTGATCCAACTGGCGACGACCACCGGTGCCGTGAGGATCAGCTCCAGGACCCCGAACCCCTCGTCGGTGGTCCAGTCATAGTCGTGGAGAAAGACCCGCCCGGCCAGGTCCCGGCCGCGGGTGCGGCCGCGCGGCGCGGCAATGAAGGCCTCGCATCCGGCCAGGGCCCATTCCGGCCGCACCTCGGCCCAGTCCCGGCTGCGGCGGGGCAGCGCCTCGGCCCGTGTCGCTCCGGGAAGACGCAGGCTCCGCTCCCCCCGGGCCCGGACGCCCGCCGCCGCCAGCCAGGCCCTCGCCTGACCGATGTCCTGCCCGTGCCGCGGAGAGGGATCGTCCTCGGCATAGAGCGTCACCTCATCGGTGGTGGTGTCATGGAGGGCTGCCACGAACAGCGTGTCGTCCGGGATCGTGATGCCGCGGGGCACAAGACCCGCCCGCACTTCGGGCGCATTCAGGAGACCGGCCAGAAGTCGCGCATTCACCTCCCCCGAATAGCCGCCGCAGGCCCCGCACTGCAGGCCGCTGGCATGGGGGTTGTTGACCACGGTCGCCCCGTGCGCCGTCAGCAGCACCAGACGGGCAAAGTCGGTCGTCAGGGACATGGCGCGCAGCACCGTCTCCGCGGTCCGGATCCGGGTGGCGGGATCGAGCGCCGGGTCCGGACAGGGCCTTGGCTCCGGCGAGGATGACGCACCGGACCGGCCGAGGGTGTCCTGCAGCAGCTTGCCGACATAGAGCAGACCCGTGGCCTCGACAAAGGCGAAGGACGACACCGCCGCGGACCGGAACCGCCCCCAGGCCCGCTTCGCCCGCGCCTTGATCCGGGCGGACCGGGCCTGTGTCCCGGCGGGATCGTCACCGGCGCGGGAGGTGAGGCCGGGGTTCAGCAGGACCGGCAGCCGGTGTTCCGCCTCATCCGAGGCAAAGCGGCGATGGGCGGAGGTGATGCCGAAGAACCCGGCAAAGCCCAGGGTCCGGATCCCGGGATGGGTGCCTTCGAGGGCGCGCCGAAACACTTCGGACCGGACATCGATGCAGAACACCGCCTGCAGGTCGGGCCGTGCCGTGTCGGGGGCCGACACCGGCGCGGCGAGCCCGTCGGCCAGCCGCCGCTGCGCCGACCGCTCCACCGCCGCCTGCAGGATGGTGTCGATCACCAGATCCCGGCTCGGCACCACGGGCCGGGCATGCTCCGCGACCACGGCCGCCCAGCGATCCCCGATCCGGTCCTGATAGCGCGCGCAGAGGGCCGCCTCCCAGGTCAGCCGGATGGCGAGAAGGTCCGTGAGGGTCTCGTCGCGCCCCCCTGCCAGCTCCGCCTGCCAGAGCTGGTAGCGGGCGAACTGGGCCCAGCCGCCGAGGGTCATGAGCATCTGGTGGAAGTAGGTATCCAGGGCCGGGGCCGTCACGCCCAGTCGCGAAACCAGGTCCGCCACGGCCTCGGCAGCACGCTCCGGCATTGCCGCGACATGGGCGGCAAAGCCGGGCAGGCCGATGATCTCGGGCGTCAGGTCATGCTTGGCGACGGCACGCCAGGCGGCATAGGCGCCCCGTCCCCGGGGTGCTGCCCACAGGGCCTGGCCCGCGTCGAAATAGCCCCCGGCCCAGGCTCCGAACCGGTCCGCGATCAGTCCGGGCCAGTCGATGCCCGACACCTCGGCCGCCAGATCGGCGACCGTCGGCAGGGCGCAGGGCGGCTCAGCGACCGTCCGGGCCGCCTGCCTGAGGGCGGCCACGTCGCGGGGGCTGAGGTCCTGCGGCGCCTCTGCAAGGGCGGCGGCAAGATCCTCGTCCGTGATCCCACCGCGCTCGATCTGGTCCAGATAGGCCCGGCGCGGCAGGGTCACAGGCGCGCCGGCCAGCCGGGCCAGCCGGGCCCCGACCGTGGCGAGGCTCTCCTGCGCCTGCCCCAGATAGGGATTGACGGCGACGCTGCTGGCCAGCGGCCAGGCCGGCGGAATGGCCCGGGCGGCGCGATCCGAGGCTGCGGCCAGGGTGGCCAGGTCCAGGGTGGCCAGGTCCAGGGTGGCCAGGTCCAGGGTGACGGGGTCGAGGGAGCCCGAAGTCCGGGAATGGGTCATGGCTCTGCGTCTCCTTCAGTTGGCCGGACGCCGACGCCAGCCGCCCAGCAGCCGGTCGAACACCGCATTGGCATAGAAGCCGTTCGAGAGATGCACCCGCAGGCCCGCCGCCGCCGGGTGGTAGGCCCACAGGGGGAACATGGCCTGCACCACCGCCACCAGGCCGAAGCTGAGCACCGCCAGCACGATCAGCGCCCATTGCAGCGGTCCGGGGCTCGGTGCCGGCGGCAGCACGCCCGTCGTGAGCGCCTCCGCCACTCTCTGCAGGCCGAAATAGCTCACCGAGGTGGCCACCGCGTAGAGGAAGGTCCGCCGGGTGAGGGCCCGGGGGGCAGCATCCGCCAGCCCCTGGGCCAGCATGTAGGCCACACCGAAGATCAGGATGGCCCCCAGTGCGATGGCCGGGGCCGACTTGTGCTGCAGCCCGAAGCCGACCCCCACGGCGGCATAGATGGCCAGCGCCAGAAGGAAGGCGCGCGCCACCGCTCCGGCCTTCGGGATGGCCACCGGACCGGGCCTGCGGTTGGCCGAGACCGCCTCGACCGCACCGCCGGACGACAGGAAGGCATGGGCCTTGTAGAGCGAATGGGCGACCACGTGCAGCAGGGCGAGGGGGAACAGTCCCAGACCGCACTCCAGGATCATGAACCCCATCTGGGCGACCGTGGACCAGGCCAGCGCCGTCTTCACCGCCGGCTGGGTCAGCATCACCAGCCCGCCGAACAGCGCCGTGAAGCCCCCGACCACCACCAGCACGGCGAGGACGCCCGGTGCCAGCAACAGCACGTCGGCGAAGCGGATCAGCAGGAACCCACCGGCATTGATCACCCCGGCATGGAGCAGGGCCGAGACCGGTGTCGGGGCCTCCATCACCTCCGTCAGCCAGCCATGCGTCGGAAACTGGGCCGATTTCAGCATCGCCGCCACTGCGAGCAGACCGGCCGCCGCAACCGCCAGCCCGCCCCCCTGCCCGGCCCGGGCCGCGGTCTGGATCGCGGCCATCTGACCCGTGCCATAGGCCAGGGCGAGCAGGCCCGCCGCCAGGATCAGGGCTCCATCGCCCAGCCGGGCCGTGACGAACTTCTTCGCGGCCGCGCGCCGGGCCCCCACCCGATCCGGATAGAACAGCAGGAGACGGTGCAGAAACAGGCTCGTCGCCACCCACGCCAGGGTCAGCTGGACCAGATTGCCGGACAGGACCAGCAGCAGCACCGCGGTCAGGGTCAGCCCCAGCCAGCCGGTGAAGGCCCCCTGCCGGGCCTCGCCATCCAGATAGGTGGCGGAATATCGGACCACGACCCAGCCGATGAACGAGACCAGCAGAAACATGGTGACACTGACCGCATCCACGCGAAGGGACAGGCAGAGCCCGGCCCAGCCGATCACCGGGCTGTCGAACGGCCCCTGCTGAACGAGCAGGACCGCGCTGCCCACGGCCGTCAGGATCGCGATCAGCGCGGCGACCTTCGCCAAGCGCAGCACGCTGAGCGGCCGGTGACCGGGACCGACAAAGCCCGCCAGCGCACTCGCCAGCAGGGCTGCCGGGGCGATCAGCGGAATAAGATAGATGGGCAACGGCACCTCCCTGGACACGGCCAATCGGCCAGTCCGAGGGGTAGCAGTCCGGGCATCGCCATAAAATTTCATTGTTTGCCGGTTTTCGTTCTGTTTTACTGAACGATATGAGGGCTCTGAATTTCAATCACCTGCGCTATTTCTGGGCCGTCGCGCATGACGGAAACCTGACCAAGGCGGCGGAAAGACTGAACCTTTCCCCATCGGCCCTGTCGGTTCAGATCCAGAAGCTGGAACACCAGATGGGGCACCCGCTGTTCGAGCGCACGGGCAAGCGCCTCGTGCTGACCGAGGCGGGGCAGATCGCCCTCGACTATGCCGACAGTGTCTTCGAGGCGGGTGACGAGCTGATGAGCACCTTGTCCGGTCGTCCGCAGTCCAGCCGCCAGATCCTGCGGGTCGGTGCGCTGACGACCCTGTCCCGGAACTTCCAGCTGGAATTCCTGCGACCGCTGGTGGGTCGGTCGGATGTGGAGCTGATCGTCCGGTCCGGCACCACGCGCGAACTTCTGGCTCAGCTGGAAGCCCATGCCATCGACGTCGTCCTCTCGAACAGCGCCGCTCCGCGGGATGCACGGACCTCGTTCCGAAATCATCTGCTGGACGCCCAGCCGGTCAGCCTGGTGGGTCGGCCAAGGATCGGAAAATCCGCGTTCCGCTTTCCCGAAGACCTGCGGCACGCGCCGATCCTGCTGCCCAGTCTCGACAGCGACATCCGGATCGGGTTCGACCGGCTGCTGGATCTTGCCGGCATCCGTCCGATCATCCTGGCGGAGGTGGATGACATGGCCATGCTGCGCCTCCTCGCCCGGGAGCGGGAGGGGGTGACCCTGGTGCCGCCCATCGTCGTCCGCGACGAGCTGGAGACCGGCGTCCTGGTGGAACACTGCCGGATCCCCCAGCTGACCGAGCGGTTCCATGCCATTGTCCAGAACCGGCGCTTTCCCAATCAGTTGCTGGGAGAACTTCTGGCACGGTATGAGCGGCCGGTTCCCACCCCCGGGGACGACGACTGAGATCGCCCCCTCCGACCTCAGGTCGGGCCGAAGCGGGCCACCAGCTCGAAGCGACCGGCAACGAACATCTGGCGCACCAGGGTGATGCGCGCCTCCCCCCGCCAGGTCTTGCGGGCGATCGCCAGACAGGCGGCACCGGGTGAGAGGTTCAGCAGTCTCGCCCAGGCGGCATCCGCGCCGATGGCACCGATGCGGTTTTCCGCCTCGGTCCAGGGAATGTGGCGCAACAGCCAGGATCCCGGGGACTC
>DAINBM010000151.1:0-6465 GCA_036732965.1 Caulobacteraceae bacterium
TGGGTCGGCGTGGCGGAGACGAGGGTCACGGCCCGGCCCTTCAGGGTCGAGGCGATCTCCCCGGCCAGCTCCACGCCCACCGCCCCGGCGCCGACAATGGCCACGGATCGCGCAGCGACCAGGGCCGCGTGCGTGGCGGCGGAGGCGGCGCGCAGGTCGGCCATGCTGTCCGTCACGGGCTTGAACGGCTGGGCATAGGTGGAGCCGGTGGCCAGAACCACCAGGTCGGCCTCCAGGGTGTCGCCGCCGGCCAGGGTGACGGCCCCGTCCGCCACCGCGGTCGCCCGGTCCCGCACCACCCGCCCCCGGGCCAGCAGCCGGTCATAGGGCAGGAGGATCCGGTCCATCAGCGGCGGCGTCACCAGCGCACGGATGGTCGCCACGTTGTGCACGAAGGCCTCCCGGGGCTCGACCAGCACCACCTCGAAGGTGGCGTCGAGGGCGCGGGCCAGGGCGGTTCCGGCATATCCCCCGCCGACGACGACAACCCGCTTCATCCGAAGGCTCCGTTTTCCTGGCGACCGTCCGTCCGACGGTCCGTCCGGACAAGTCCTGATCAGTTGATCAGGACTATACAGATGCTGATCGGCTGATCAAGATGGTGCCGGTATCACCCCTGTCGCGAGGATTCATGACCGCCCCCGAGGCCCGCCCCGATCCCTCTGCCGCCGCGGGCGACGCCCGGCACAGGATCCTGGCCGCGGCCCGGCGCAGCTTTGCCACGGCGGGGTTCGAAGGGGCCTCCACCCGCCAGATCGCCGCCGATGCGGGGGTGGCGCAAAGCCTGCTGCTGTACCACTTCGGCTCCAAGGACGCCCTGTGGCGCGCGGTGATCGACCAGATGTTCGCCGACCTGAACGGCCGGATGGCGGTGGCCGCCCGGACGGCCCGGGAGGGCACGGTGCGCGACCGCCTGCTGGCCGTGATCCGGGCCTTCATCGACCTGTGCGCCGAGGATGCGGACATCCACCGGATCATGACCATCGAGGGTCGTCAGCCGACGGAGCGCCTGCAATGGCTGGTGGACCGGCACCTGCGGGACAATCACCGCACCGCCTGCGCCCTGATCCGGGAGGGCCAGAGGACCGGCCTCGTCCGCCCCGGCGACCCGACCCTGCTCTATTACAGCTTCATCGCCATTGCCGGCACGGCCTTCAGCCTGGCCCCGGAGATCGCCCTGGTCAGCGGCAATGCGGGGGCCGTGGATCCCGCCGCCATCGAGGCCCTGATCGCCACCCTGCTGTTCGTGGGGATGTGACGCGGCGGACCCCGCCCGGCCCGAGGCTCGACGCTCGGAACCCCGGGGATCGGGGACGTGACCCTCGCGCCTCGACGGAACAGGTCAGACGCGCAGCCATCGAAACCGGCGGGGCAGGTAGTCTGCCGCAGCCTGCGTGATCGGTGCCCCATGGGCCATGACGATGTTCCGGGCCGGCCATGCGAGAATTCGCCGAATTGCCATCCGTGCCACCCGGCGATCGAGGAAGGCGTTGCGGAATTTTCGCGGCACTTCCGCCTCCGGTTGGGTCATCAGATCGACCCGGGCAACCACTGCCCGCCAACCGCGGAACCACGTCCGTCCGAACTGCTGGAGCAGGTCGGTGAAGAGGACGGTGCCGGATCGGCGATGAAAGAACACCACCTCGGTGGTGATCGCATTTCCCCGGACCACGACCTGGTCGAGGTCGTCCGACCAGTCGCGATCCGGCGCATCGGTCAACTCTCGGTGAATTGCGAGATCGGGACGCCTGCGGCGAAGCCCGGGTGCCGCAAGACGGATTGCGTCAGGGTAAGCGCTCGCCCATTCGCCCATGAACAGATGATGCAGGGCGTTGGGCGCCACGAGGTATCTGACGGGCCCCAGCGCATCGACCTCGGCCCTCAGATCGGGCGACAGGGACGTCGGCGACCAGACAAACAGGGATGCGTCCGACAGGCGGACAACCGCCATTCTCGTGGGATAGCGAAATCCGGCCGTGGAGACCACCGGGCCGTCGGAGAGCCAGATCTCGTCGGCAAAGGGTTCAAGCATCGGGGAAGCGTCGCGTCGTCGC
This sequence comes from Caulobacteraceae bacterium, assembly GCA_036732965.1. GTDB lineage: Bacteria > Pseudomonadota > Alphaproteobacteria > Caulobacterales > Caulobacteraceae > CAIMFV01. Next base: position 2,055 of record DAINBM010000151.1, read on the forward strand.
CGGTCGAAGTCAAGGCGTGCCGAGGTCGGGCCGGGGGGGATGGTGCCGCCTAGGTGACTCGAACACCTGACCCCCGCATTACGAATGCGGTGCTCTACCGGCTGAGCTAAGGCGGCCCGGAACCGGCGCTCCGGACGGAGCGACAGTGGCGCGGTGTTTAGCCTCGCGCGGCCGTCTTGCCAAGCCTTTGATTTACCGGAACGGCCTCAGCGCACCGTGCGGCGGCGCCGACCCGGGGACGGTGCCGGGCGGGGTGCGCTGAGCGCAGCCGCATCCTCCTCGGGGCCGGGATCGTCGGGGATCAGGGGGGACAGGGCCCCCGCCCCATCCGTGGCGAAGAAGGGGGTGGAGGCGGTGTAGGCCACCGGCAGGTCCGGCAGTTCGCTCAGCACGCGCTCCCCGCGCTCCAGCCGCGGATGGATCAGCTCCCCCGTCTCGGCATATTGCGACACCAGCCGGCTCCAGTCGCCGGACCCATAGGCAAAGGCCCGACCCTCGGGGTCGATGTCGCTCCAGTCCGGTTCCACCGGGGCGGCGGCCGCGCGGGTGATCCAGCCCCTCGCCTCGTCGGTGTCGTGGGCGGCCATGGCCACCCGCGCCATCAGACCGCAGACCCGGGCACTGGCCTGCGGATGGTCCAGCCCCTCCGCCACCTTGCGGGCCTGGAGGACGTCCCCCGCCAGCAGGGCCTGTTCGACCCGCAGGATGCGGCTTTCGTGATGCTCGGGATGGGTGTCGGCCAGCTGGGTCAGACGCCGGGCGCGCTCCCGCGGGGTCTCGGCGGTGTTCAGGTCCCGCCAGGCCATGGCCAGACCCGGATGCGGACGCACCTTCCAGGCCTGCTCGATCAGCTGGGCGGCGCGGGCGGCGCGACCCTCCGCCGCCAGCCGCCGGGCGGCGGTGAGCACGCCGGGGGTGAAGTCCGGGCGCAGCTTGGCGGCCTGACTGGCGAGATCGAGCGCCGCCTCCAGCGCCCCGGGGTCGGACGACAGCTCCCGCCGGGCGGCGGAGGCGGCCAGCAGGGCGGCCCGGGCCCGCTCCGCCGAGGCGGGCGACACGATCTTGCGGTCCAGGGCATCCTTGGCGAGCGACAGGGCGGCATCCCAGTCTCCCGCCGCCAGACGCGCTTCCAGCAGGGCCCGCCAGGCCCAGCGCGCGGTCTTGGTCAGCCCGTAGGCGGCTTCGGCATGGCGTACGGCGTCGCCCGCGTCGCCCCGGCGCTGGGCCTGCAGCATCAGGCCCCGGTGCCCGGCGAGGCGCAGTTCGGGAAAGCCCAGCATGGCGTTGTAGGCGGCCATGGCAGCGGCCTCGTCCCCTGCCGCTTCCGCGGCCGAGGCGGCGAGAACACGCACCAGGGCGGGCTGGTCGTCGATATAGTCCGCAGCCTTCTGGGCGAGGCGCCGGGCATCGGTCCCGGCGCCGGCGGCCACGGCGACAAAGCCCCGGGCGAGGCTCTCGGCCCCCTCCCGACGCCGGGTCTCGGCGCGGGCGCGGGCGGCGCGGGCGGGCGCGGCCAGGAACCACAGCAGCAGCTGCCAGATCAGGGTCGCCACCAGGGCCCCGAAGACCACGGTGACCAGGGCCGCGGAGGCTGTGGTGTCGATGCGCCAGCCGAGCCAGGTGACGCTGGCCGCCCCGGCATCCCCGGTGGCGGCAATGGCCACGGCCGTGACGAAGGCAACGGCCAGAAGGACGAGCAGGGTCCGGATCACAGTCCTGCCTCCCGGTCGACGGCGGCGAGGTTGCGCAGCACCTTCAGGCGGATGGCGGCGACCTGACGCTGAAGGTCCGCCCGGCTGCGGGCCCGATCCACCCAGACCTTGGCAGCGGCGGGACCGTTGGACGGCAGGGACTGAATCTCGCGGATCGCGCCGTCCAGATCGCCGTCATTCACCTTGCGCTCCGCCCGGGCGAGGATGGCGTCGGGATCGGAGCCGGTGAGCCGGTTGGTCTGGCGCAGGGTGAACAGGGCCGAAAGCGCATGGTTCAGCCGGGTCAGCAGCCCGGCCCCCTCCGCCGGGGTCTTGGCCGCGAAGCGCGCCTGGCGGGCCATTTCCGGAAACTCCGCCACCAGCACCTCCCGGGTGGGAACGCCACGCTCCGCCAGGGGCCGAAGGGCGGTCAGGTCTCCGGAGTCCGGCACGATCCGGGCCACTGTGTTCAGTTCCGTCACGAAGGGACGGCCGGTTTCCGAGGCCTGGGACAGGCTGGCGGTGGCCAGCGCGGCGGCCGCGGCGGCGGTGACGGCCCGGTGATCGGCCTCCAGCCGGTCGATCCGCGACGCCAGAGCGGCGGTTTCCGCGGCCGCAGCGGCTGCAGGGGCTGGCGGCAGGGGCACGGAGGTCACCGGCACCGGCGGCGGAGCGTCCGGCGTTGCGGGGCGAACCGCGCCGGTCGCCGTGGCCGCGGGCGTCGCGGGTGGGAACAGCCGCGATCCGTAGAGCCCCACCACGGCCCCGCCGACGATGCAGAGGGCACAGGAGACGAGCCACATCCAGACCACCGGCGTCAGCACGCCGCTGCGGCCGGGACGGCTCTTGGGGGTACGGTCGGCGGGGTCGCTGGCAAGGGTCATGGGCAACCGGTCAGTGGCGGGCCGGAGCCGCGGGAGGCGCGCCGACCAGGGTGTCTGTGACAACCTTAAGCAATGCGGCCTCCCGGGGGAACGGGGGATGCGCAATTTCTCTGAATCCGCTGTCGGCCAGAGGGGCGGCACAGGTCGGCGACAGGGCGAACAGGACCGCGTCGCCGGGTCGTGCGGCCTTTCCCAGCCGGGTTGCCAGGATCCTCGCCGCACTGGGGGACTGGACCAGCACCCCGGACAGCCGTCCCGCGGTCAGATCGGTCAGCGCGCCCTCCCAACCGGAGGCGGTCAGATCGGTGCGGTAGACCGGCCAGGCGGTCACGGGTCGCCCGACGTTGGACAGGTCCCCCGCCGTCACGGCGGCGCAGGGGTGGAGCAGGCGCAGGCCCTGCGGCGCGGCCGCGAGGATCGGGACGAGATCGGCCACAGCTCCGTCGGCGTCGGCGGCCACGGTCCAGCCTGCGGCCCGCGCGGCCCGGGCTGTGGCCTCGCCGACGGCATAGACCGGGTGTGTGCGGTCCGGTGTCCGACGGGCAAGCGCGCGCACGGCGGCGGCGCTGGTGAAGATCAGGGCGTCATGGGCGTCGAGGAGGTCGGCCGACCCGGGCAGGGCCGTGGTCTCGATCAGCGGTGCCACCACCGGCGCGAGGCCCGCGGCGGTCAGACGCGCGGCGGTGGCCTGCGCCCCCGGCGCGGCCCGCGTCACCCAGACCCGGGGCGGACCCTCATGCATGATGCGACCCCGGCGACCGGTCACTCCGGCGGGGTCAGGGCGTCGCCGCCCGCCTGCCGGACGATCTCACCCAGGTCCCGCCCCAGACGCCCCGCCGCGTCGATCACCTCGGGCGTCACCGCGGCCGCGGGAAGGGTCCCGGACCGGCGCCAGCGCTGGGAGCCGTCCGCGGCGAGCCCCTCCACCACCAGGGACAGGGTTGTCTCCGTGCGCACGGCATAGGCCCCGACGGCGGTCTTGCAGGAGCCTTCCAGTGCCTCCAGCGCGCCACGCTCCGCCGCCACGCACAGTTCGGTCTCCGCATGGTTCAGGGCCCGGATCACCGGATGGTCGAGGTCGGCGGTGCGGGTCTGCAGGGTCAGGCAGCCCTGGCCCGGGGCGGGCGGGGCCTCCACCGGATCGATCAGGCTCGCCACCCGGTCGGCCATGCCGAGGCGCTTCAGCCCCGCATAGGCCAGCACGATGCCCTCGGCAAAGCCGTCGTCCAGACGAGCGAGGCGGGTGTCCACATTGCCCCGCAGCAGTTGCAGGGACAGGTCCGGGCGGCGGAACAGGGCCTGGGCCTGCCGCCGGAGACTGGCGGTGCCCAGCCGGGCACCCTGCGGCAGATCCTCGATCCGGCCGGCGACCTTGGAGATGAAGGCGTCCCGGGGGTCCTCCCGCTCCGGATAGGCGGCGATGCCGAGGCCGGGGGGCGAGACCGCGGGCATGTCCTTCAGGCAGTGAACGGCCAGGTCGATGCGGTGGTCCAGCAGGGCCTCCTCGATCTCCTTGGTGAACAGGGCCTTGCCGCCGATCTCCAGCAGACGGCGGTCCTGGATCCGGTCGCCGGTGGTGGTGATGAAGACCACCGGGGCCACCCGATCCGCATCGGCGGGATCGGCCCCCATCAGCCGGGTGACCTCCGCCTGGATGAAGCGGGCCTGCACCTGCGACAGGCGCGACCCGCGGGCCCCGATGCGGATGGGTGAGGAGCTGTGTTGCATCGTGGGGGCCGGACCGTTACCTGAGGGCTCTGATCGTCACGGCTACCGGAGACGGGGCCGCATTTCAATGCAGGGGGCGCGCTCCGGTCCGCCTGCCGTCTCGCTGGG
>DAINBM010000152.1:0-6443 GCA_036732965.1 Caulobacteraceae bacterium
CGTGGTGGTGCTTTTCCAGCTGCTTTTCCATGTGATCCTCGACCTGGTGCGGGTCCTCGAGGTTCATGGTCATCATCCGCAGGGTGTCGCAGATGAAGTCCATGGCGAAGTGGTCCTTCAGGAGGCGCGGATACTTGGAGAAGATGGTGCTGGATTCGGGGTTTTCGATATGGCTTTCGACGGCCACCACGCCCTTCTGCTTCATCATCTTGGTCAGAACGAACAGCAGGGCGAGCACATCGGAATAGTCCGAGGCCTTCCACTTGGGGCCGGAGAAGATCTTGGCAAAGCCGCCGGCCGTGGCCTTGATCGTGGTCATGGAGTTGGAGATCAGGAAGCTGGCCACGCCCGCCCCCAGAATGGCCATCAGCTCGTGGGGCGCGGCCTCGATGATCACGCCCATGTTCCCGCCGGACATCAGGAAGCTGCCGAACACCAGCCCGAACAGAAGCACAATGCCGATGATCTGAAACATGTTCCGGGCCCGTTCTGCGGCGTCGATCTCAGCCCGCACCCTGCCGGAAAATGCTTAAGACCGCGTGAGCATAGCTTACGCCGGGTCGGCCGTGACCGTCGGCGGCCAGACCGCCAGCACCGACCGCAGGGCCGCCACCGTCGCCAGCGGCTGGTCGAGCATCAGATGGTGTTCGGCATCCGGCACGGCGATCATCGGTGTGCCGGGGGTGATGAACTGCCGGGTGAAGGCGATCCCCTCGTCCGGCACCAGCATGGACTGCTCCCCCCAGATGAAGGCCATGGGACACCTGGCTGCCAGCAGATCCTGTTCCGACTCCAGGATGAGGGGGCGCAGCATCTTCTGCCAGAGGTTGGGATCGAACCGCCAGGTCCAGCCCTCGCCCCCGTCCGGTCGGGTGGTCGGCTTCAGGGAGTGACGGGCGATGTGGTCCACCAGGTAGAGGTTGCCGCAGCCCTGCGGCGGCATCAGCCGGAACCGGGCGAGGGCCGCGGCGAAGCTGTCATAGACCGGCGGGGGGCGATTGGCCCGGTCCGGCGGCCCGGTCCAGCGCAGGTGTGGCGGGCGGGGGACATTGTCGAGGACGATGGTGCCCTGCAGCCGGTCGCCGCTCACCGCCGCCAGGCGCAGGGCGACGCCACCGCCGAAGGAATGGGCCACCACGATGGGTTTCACGGGGGCCTCGAACAGGCCCGTCGCCTCCGCCACCGCCAGGGCTTCCCGCCCGAACTGGTCGAGATGATAGCTGTCCCGCCAGTCCGAGGCCCCCATGCCGGACCAGCTCATGGCCGTGACCCGATAGGACCCGGAGAAGAAGGGGGCGATGAAGCTGTACCAGTCCGCGTGCGCACCGTTGCCGTGGAGCAGCAGGAGGCCCGGCCGACCGCGCTCCCCCCAGGTCAGGGTCTCGATCCGGGCCCCTTCCACCTCGACGAAGCTCCGGTCGGGCGCATCGGCCAGGGCCGCGTGGAACCAGGCCGGCGCCTCCGGCCGGGCCCCGTTGAAGGGGCGCAGGGGCGAGGTGATGGCCGGATCGTCGGAAGATCTCTCGGGAGCCGACGGCACGGGGGGCTGGGTTCCGCTGTCCGCCGTCATGCGGGCTGGCCTTCCGCCCGGGCCTGCCAGGCCTTCTCGCCGGGGGCCGGATCCCGGCGGGCAATGGCCTTGAACAGGCCGAGGCCGGTCATCAGGGTGCGCTCACCACACCAGATCCGCCCGCGGACCGTGTAGAGGTCGTCCTCCACCGACAGGATCTCGCTGCCCCCTTCGACCCAGTCGCCCATGTGCGCGCTGGCCAGGAAGTCGCAGGTCAGCCGCACGGTAACCCAGTAGGAGGACCGCTCCACGGAGATGATGTGGCCCCAGGCCACGTCCGCCAGGGTCATCAGCATGCCGCCATGGGCATTGGACATGCCGTTGGCGTGCTGTTCCTGCACGTTGAAGGCCATGGTGCAGCGGCCATCGGCCCAGTGCTTGCGGTACAGCGGACCGGCCAGGCGGCCAAAGCCCCGCCGCCAGTCCAGAAGCTCGTACCCGTCAGGCGGCTCCCAGCCGCCCGGTGCGCTGATGTCGTCGGACATGCCCTGCTCCTGATCTTGCGACCCTGACTAGCGCCCGCGCCGCCCTGCGCAAAGCCTGACGCAGGGGAAGGCTCAGGCGGTGAGGCCCGCCGCCGCGAGGGCCTCGGCCTGGCGGTCGGCCAGCGCCGCTTCCGAAAAGCCCTCGAGGGAGGCCTCAAACAGGGCCCGCCAGTTGTGCTCCGCTCCCAGATGCAGGAAGGCGGCCCCGAGGCCGATGGCGGCCCGGTCCATGAACACGAATTCCCGGGGAATGGTCACCGGACCCTTCTCCTTCAGGGCCTGGCGGACCTTGAAGGCTTCCGCGCGCCCATACTGACCCGGGGCCACGCCGTTGGCCACGGTCCGCACCCGGTCATCCAGCAGGGGGCCGTAGATGAACCGGGCCCAGACGTTCAGCACGTCCACCAGATCATGGGTCAGGCCCTTGAAGCCCCAGCTGCGATAGGCTTCCACCTGCTCGTCCCGGTCGTCATGGGCGAGACCCCGATACAGACGCACCACGCCCGCCACGAACCCCGGCGGGAAGATCCGGACGCAGCCATAGTCCAGGAGGTTCAGTCGCTCCGCCCCCGGGGTCAGGGAATAGTTGCCCAGGTGCGGGTCCCCGTGGATCACGCCGATATGGGTCATGGGTCGCCACCAGCAGTCGAACAGCAGGGCCGCGATCCGGTTGCGGACCTCCAGCGGTGCGGTCTTGAAGCTGAGCAGTCCCGCCCCGTCCAGCCAGGTCATGGTCAGGAGCCGATGGGTGGAGAGGGCGGCCACGGGTTCGGGGGAGACGATGTCGTCCCGGTTGGCGAAGAAGCGGGCATAGAGGCGCATCAGCCGGGCTTCGCGCTGGTAGTCCAGTTCCTCCCGCAGGCGGGCACCGATCTCGTCGGCCATCTCCGACGGGTCGATGGAGCCGTCCAGGCGACGGAACAGGCCGATCAGGGCCCGCAGCTGTCCGAGGTCGCTTTCCACCGCGCTCTGCATTTCCGGATATTGCAGCTTCACCGCCAGCCGCTGTCCGTCTGTCGTTGTAGCCCGGTGCACCTGGCCCAGGGATGCGGCATGGGCGGCGTCCAGCTCGAAACTGCCGAAGCGGCCCGCCCAGTCCGCGCCCAGCTCCGCCGCCATCCGCCGGCGCACGAAAGGGCGACCCATGGAGGGGGCGTTGGTCTGCAGCTCCGCCAGTTCCGCGGCCATGTCCGGCGGCAACAGGTCCGGCACGGTGGCGAACATCTGCGCGGCCTTCATCAGCGGCCCCTTGAGGTTGCCCAGCGCCGCCTTCAGGGCCCGTGCATTGCGGGCGTCGGCATCACTGCCGCCGAACAGGCTGTTGGCCGACAGCTGGGCCCCGGCCCCTGCCAGTCCGGCCCCCACCTGGGCGAAGCGGCGGACGCGGCCGGAGAGGCGGTCGCGTTCCGGGTCCCGGGCGGCGTCCGGAAAAGGCTCAGGGGCGTTGGGATCGGAGGGCGGCATACCCGCTATATGCGGGCCGCCCGTCCCCGGCGCCAGTGGGGGGCCGCGGCAGATCGTCCCCGATCTCAGATATTTCCGAGGGCCTCGAACTCGTCGATCAGCCGTTCCAGGCGCGTGCAGCCCTGCGCCCAGAAGGTCTTGTTCCGGGGGTCGAGACCGAAGGGGGCCAGAGCCTCCACATAGGTGCGCGAGCCCCCGCCGGACAGAAGCGTCTCGTAGAGGGGGGCAAAGCCCTTGGGATCCTCCCGCCGCTTCTCCATCAGGGCCGAGACCAGGAGGTCGCCGAAGGCATAGGCGTAGACATAGAAGGGTGAGTGGACGAAGTGGCTGACATAGGACCAGTAGTGCTCGTAGCCCGGGTTCAGCTTGATGGCGGGTCCGAGGCTCGCCCCCATCACCTCGAGCCACAGGGCCCCGATGGCCTCGGGATCGAGCTCCCCGTGCAGGCGGGCCGCATGGAAGCGGGTCTCGAACTGGTGGAAGGCGATCTGCCGGACCACGGTGTTCAGACCGTCCTCGATCCGGCCCGCCAGCAGGATGCGACGTTCCGCCGGCGGGGCTTCGGCCAGCAGGCGCTCGAACACGAGCCCCTCCCCGAAGATGGAGGCGGTTTCGGCCAGGGTCAGGGGCGTGTCGGCCAGGAGGGTACCCAGGGGCTGGGCCATCATCTGGTGCACCGCATGCCCGAGTTCGTGGGCGAGGGTCAGGACATCCCGCCGCTCGCCCATGAAGTTCATGAAGACGTACGGATGGCGATCGGCGGTGACCGGATGGGAATAGGCGCCGGAGGACTTGCCCGGTCGGGGGCGGGCATCGATCCACGGATTGTCGAACATCTTCGTCGCCCGCTGGGCAAAGGCCGGGGACAGGCTGTCGAAGGCATCCAGGACAATGGACTTGGCGGCGTTCCAGTCATAGGTCCGGGGTGCGTCGCCGGTGATCGGCGCATTCCGGTCCCAGTAGTCGAGGGTCTTGCGGCCCATGGCCTCGGCCTTGAGGGCATAATAGCGGTGTGACAGGCGGGGATAGGCGTCCACCACCGCCGCTTCCAGGGCGTCCACCGCTTCCCCGTCCACCTCGTTGGCCAGATGGCGCGGCTGGGCGGGGGAGGTGTATTTGCGCCAGCGGTCTTCCACCTGCTTTTCGAAGGCAAGGGTGTTCAGCACGAGGCCCAGGGTGGGCGTGCGCTCCTCCAGCGCCTTGGCCAGCCCGCCGGCGGCGGCCTTGCGCACCCGGGCGTCGGGGTCCGACAGGCGGTTCAGGGACTCGGGCAGGGTCAGGGTCTCGCGCCCCACGGTCGCCTTCAGCCGCGCCAGTGTCTCGTCATAGAGGCGTGACCAGTTGGCCACTGCCGGACCCCGGTCCATCAGCAGCCGTTCGAGGTCGGAGGCGAGCTCATGGGCCCGGCCGAGGCGGACCCGCCGGATCCAGGGCCGCCACCGGGCCGCGGCCGGCTGGGCGCGCAGGGCGGCCTCCAGCTCCCAGTCCTCGAGCTGGTTGATCTCCAGACTGAGGAACAGGGTGTCCGCGGCGAGGCCCGACAGGGTGGCGCGCTGGTCCGCCTCGAACTTCGCCCAGGCGGGGTTGTCCCGCTCCGTGGACGTGGCAAGGCCGGCATAGGCCGAGATGCCGCCGGTGAGGTTGAGCAGCGTTTCGTAGAGGGAGATGGCCTGACCGAGCAGCAACCCCAGCCGGTCCGGATTGCCCCGCGCCCCCAGGAACGCCCCTTTCATCCGGGCCAGCTCGGCCGTGGCCTTCCGCGCCGCCTCGATGTCACGGGTCAGCTCGGGGGCCTCCCGCGAGGCATAGAGGTCGGACAGGTCCCAGGTGGGCAGTGAGGGGACGGTCGTCGTGTCGGGCGCTTTCATGGAACGGGATATGGACTGTCTCTTACCGCGAAGCAACGGATGGACCGGCGGTTGTCCACCGGACCGGATCCCTCCGTGATCGGGGGGATCGGCATCACGGGGATCACGGATCAACCGTCGTCGTCGTCCCCGTCGCCATAGCCGACCATGGCCAGGGGGCGGGCCGGGATGCCCTCAAGCTCCGCCCACCGGGCCAGGGCATCGTCCCGGCCATGGGTGATCCACACCTCGCCGGGGCGGAGCTCGGCCAGGGTCTGGGTCAACTCGTCCCAGTCGGCGTGATCGCTGACGATCAGCGGCAGCTCGACCCCGCCCTGGCGGGCCCGGGCGCGGACCCGCATCCAGCCGCTCGCAAAGGCGCGAACCGGGTCGGCGAAGCGCTCGGCCCAGGGTGTGCCGAGGGCGGCCGGAGGCGCCAGGATGATGCCGCCGGCCAGGGCGGTGCCGGCCCGTCGCGCACCCCCCTCCGCCGCCGCCGGCGCCAGGTCGCCGAGGTCTACGCAGAAGCGCTCATAGACGGCGTTCAGGGCGGTCAGGGCCCCGTGAACATGGATTGTCTCATGGTGCCCGGCTTCCCGCAGCAGCCGGATCAGCCGCTGGGCCTTGCCCAGGGAATAGGCCCCCACCAGGTGGGCGCGATCCGGGAACTGGGCCCGGGAGGCCAGGAGACGGGTCACCTCCGCCGCCGCCGGTGGATGGCGGAAGACCGGCAGGCCGAAGGTGGCCTCGGTCACATAGACGTCGCTGCGGATCGGTTCGAAGGGGGCGCATGTGGGGTCCGTCCGGCGCTTGTAGTCGCCGGACACGGTCACGGTGAGGCCCTTCCAGCGCAACACCACCTGGGCCGAGCCCAGCACATGGCCCGCCGGGACGAGGGTGATGGACACCCCGTCCCGCTGCGTGACCTCGCCATAGCCCACGGCCGTCCGGGTTCCGGCAAATCCGTCCCCGTACCGGACGGCCATGATGGCGAGGGTGGGCTCCGTGGCCAGCACCGCCCCGTGCCCGGCCCGGGCATGGTCCGCATGGCCGTGGGTGATGATCGCCCGGGCGACC
>DAINBM010000153.1:0-6431 GCA_036732965.1 Caulobacteraceae bacterium
CCCGCCTCTTGCCCGCCCGGGCCACCCTGTGCCGGGGCCGTCCCTGCCCCAATGATCGTACCCCCCAGTGGGCGGAGACCCGGACCCGATGAGCATCGTCTTCTTTGCAGGCCTGATCGTGACCCTGGTCACCTGCATCCCGGTCATCTGGCAGCTGCGCAACCACCCCCGCGGCCTGATCGTCCTGTTCCTCACCGAGATGTGGGAGCGGTTCTCCTATTACGGCATGCGTGGCCTGCTGATCTTCTACCTGACCGAACAGTTCCTGTTCTCGGACAAGGCGGCGGCGGCCCAGTACGGGGCCTATACGACACTGGTCTATCTGCTGCCCCTGATCGGCGGCATCGTGGCGGACCGGTATCTGGGCAACCGCAAGGCCGTGGCCTTCGGGGCCCTGCTCCTGGTCTTCGGCCACCTGACCATGGCCGTGGAAGGCCCGCCGGCGCAGCAGCAGCTGAGCTATCACGGCCAGACCTACACCTTTGCCAGCGAAGGCCGGGGCGAGGCGCGGCACGTGCAGCTGCAGGTGGGTGCCGGGCGCTATGACTACGGCCCCAGCAGCGACGGTGGCCTCGTGATCCGCGGTCTGCCCGCCGATGCGCCCCTGCCCGCCGTGCTGAAGAAGGGCGAGTTCACCCTGTCGGTGAAGGACGGCAAGCCGATCTATCAGGACTTCTTCTTCCTCGCCCTGTCCCTCATCGTGGTCGGCGTCGGGTTCCTGAAGTCCAGCATCTCGGCGATCGTGGGACAGCTCTATGAGCAGAACGACCCGCGACGGGATCCCGGCTTCACCCTCTACTACTACGGCATCAACCTCGGCTCGTTCTGGGCCGCGGTGCTCTGCGGCTGGCTGGGGGAGAGCTACGGCTGGTCCGTGGGCTTCGGCGCGGCCGGGGTGGGCATGCTGGCCGGGTTCCTGGTCTTCGTGATCGGCCGCCCCCTGCTGCAGGGCAAGGGCGAGCCCCCGAACCCCGAGGCGCTGAAGCGCAAGGTGCTGGGCCCGGTCAACCTGGAGAGCCTTGTCTATCTGGGCTCCATCCTGGTGCTGGCCATCGTCTATTTCGTGGTGGGGGACAACAAGCTGGTGGGCCTGTTGCTGCTGCCCATGGCCGGGGCAACCCTGCTCTATGTCTTCTGGTGGCTCTACCGGAACGGCTCGCGCCAGGAGTGGGAGCGGGTGTTCCTCGCCCTGACCCTGGTCGCCGGTGCCACTGTGTTCTGGGCCCTGTTCGAGCAGGCGGGCAGCTCGCTGAACCTGTTTGCCGAGCGCAACGTGAACCTGACCCTGGTGGGAGCGCCGATCCGCCTGCCCTTCCTCGGACGGGAGCTGTTCATCGGCTCCAGCGCCATGCTGGCCCAGTCCGGCCTGGCACCGTCATCGGTCTGGTGGGTGGATGCCGGCATGTCCGCAGCCCAGGCCCAGTCGTTCAATGCCGGGTTCATCCTGATCTTCGTGCCGGTCTTCGCCGCCCTGTGGTCGTGGCTGGGCAAGCGCGGCCAGGATCCGGACCCGCTGACCAAGTTCGGCCTGGCCCTGATCCAGGTGGGCCTGGGCTTCCTCGTGCTGGTCTATGGGGCGAAGTACGCCGACATCCACGCCCGCACGCCACTGGTGTTCCTGGCGCTGAGCTACCTCCTGCAGACCACCGGGGAGCTCTGCCTGTCCCCCATCGGCCTGTCGCAGACCACCAAGCTGGCCCCGCCGGTGCTCATCTCGACCCTGATGGCCGTCTGGTTCCTGGCCACCTCGCTCGCCCAGTATGTGGGGGGCTTCATCGCCCAGTTCGCCGGGTCGGACACGGTGGCCGGTCAGGTCCTGAACCCGCAGCTGGCCCTGGCCACCACCATCAACGTGTTCAACATCATCGGCCTGGCCGCCGCCGGAGTGGGCGTGCTGTACCTGGTCCTGAGCCCCTTCCTGAAGAAGTGGTCCAACGGCTCGGACACCGTGACCGGAGGCTGAGGCCTCCGGCCCGCGGCGGCCTCAGACCGCGGTCCCGCCCACGGTCAGGGCGCTCAGCTTCAGGGACGGCTGGCCGACACCCACCGGCACCCCCTGTCCGGCCTTGCCGCACACGCCGATCCCCGGATCGAAGCTGAAGTCGTCACCGATATGGGTGATTCGGGTGAGCGCCGTGGGCCCGTCGCCGATCAGGGTCGCGCCCTTCACCGGGGCGGTGATCTTCCCGTCCTCGATGAGATAGGCCTCGGTGCACTGGAAGACGAACTTGCCGTTCGTGATGTCCACCTGCCCGCCGCCGAGATTGGCGCAATAGAGCCCGCGCTTCGTCCCGGCGATCATTTCCGCCCGGGGGGTCGCCCCCCCCAGCATGCCGGTATTGGTCATGCGCGGCATCGGCATGTGGGCATAGGATTCCCGCCGCCCGTTGCCGGTAGGGGCCAGCCCCATCAGCCGCGCGCTCATCCGGTCGTGCATGTAGCCCACCAGGATCCCGTCCTCGATCAGGACGGTCCGCTCCGTCGGCGTGCCCTCGTCATCGATGGTCAGCGAGCCTCGCCGACCGGCGATGGACCCGTCGTCGAAGACAGTCACCCCCCGGGCGGCCACCTGCTCGCCCACCCGGCCGGAAAAGGCCGAGATGCCCTTGCGGTTGAAGTCCCCCTCCAGCCCGTGACCGACCGCCTCGTGCAGCAGCACGCCGTTCCAGCCCGGACCCAGCACCACTTCCATCTCCCCGGCCGGACAGGCCACGGCGTCGAGATTGACCAGGGCCATGCGCAGGGCCTCGTCCACCTGTCCCTGCCAGCTGTCCGGGCGGATCCAGGCGTCGAAGGACGCGCGCCCCCCGGCGCCGCTGGAGCCCGACTCCCGACGCCCGTCCCGCTCCACCGTGACCGAGACGTTGAGCCGGGCCAGGGGGCGGACATCCCGCAGGACCCGGCCGTCCCCGCGCAGGATGTCGATCTCCCGGCGCTCGCCCATGATGGTGGCGCTCACCTGCACCACCCGGGGGTCCCGTGCCCGGGCAAAGGCGTCGATCTCCTGCAGCAGGTCGGTCTTGGCCGAGAATGCCATCCCGCCCACCGGATCCTCGTCGCCATAGAGGCGGACATTGGTCTGGCGCGGGGCTTCCGCCGCCACACCGCTGTAGCCCCGCCGTGCCAGGGCGGCCGCGTCGGCGGCGCGGCGCAGGGCGGCCTCGCTGATCTCGCTGGAATGGGCGTAGCCCGCCGTCTCCCCGGCCACCACCCGGAGCCCGAAGCCTTCGGTGGTGTTGTAGCTGGCGGACTTCAGGCGTCCGTCATCGAAGACCAGGGCCTCGCTCTCGGACCGCTCGAGGAACAGTTCCCCGTCGTCCGCGCCGGCCAGGGCCGTCTGCAGCACCGCCAGGGCCCGCTTGCTGTCGACGCCGCGGGCTTCGAGAAGGGACGGCAGGGACGACTGGGCTGTCATGGGGATGTGATCCGTGTTTGCTACCCATCCTAGATCGCAGTCCACAGGCCTCGGGGCAAGGGGTCGGGACACCGCAGCCGCGGCGATTTGGCACAGGGCCGGGGGAAAACATCCCCCTCGAAAACACGCCATGGTGGCATTATGATCGGTCCCTCTGGCGCTGAGCCCGATCGGACCTGATCGCTGACCAAGGATGGAGACCCATGGATCTGTCGCTACTGAGACGCGAAGGGTCGAGCCTCGCCCTGATGAGCCTCTACAGCCTCGAGGCCTGTCTTGTGGCGGCTGGATGGTTCGGCCGGGCAAACGCCGCCTTCATGGCAACGACGGCCCTGTGCCTGATCCTCAGCTGCCGCCTCGCGGCCACCGGGCGGTCGATCTGGCCGACCATCCTGGTCGCCTCGCACCTGATTGCGCTGGCCTGCCTGTGGATGGGCCGTTCCGGCGACGCGATCGTGCTGGCGGCCTGGGGCGCTGCGCACGGGCCCGCGGCCATCGCCGTCGCCCAGGGCCTGCTCGCCCGGGCAGGGGCCGGTGTCGGCGCGCCACGGGGCGGCACGACCTAGGGTTCCAGCCGGCCATCCTGCACGGCGGTTGCGTCGAACGGATAGGCCACCCGCGGGTCGGGGGCACCCACATCGACGGCCACGGCCGGCGGCGCGACTGCCGACAGCAGATGCCGCAGCAGGTTGAGCCGCGCCGTCTTCTTGTCGTCCGTATGGATGCAGGTCCACGGGGCCAGCGGCGTATGGGTGCGGGTGAGCATCTCGTCCCGTGCCGCGCTGAAGGCCGTCCAGCGGGCCTCGGCCTCTGCGTCCATGTCGCTGACCTTCAGGGCCTTGAGAGGGTTCCTGCGCCGGTCGTCCAGCCGCCGGGCCTGCTCCTTCCGCGAGATGTCGAGCCAGTACTTCACCAGCTTGATGCCGCTCTCCACCAGCATCGCCTCGAAGGCCGGGGCATCCCGCAGGAACTGCTGATGTTCCACGGGCGTGCAGAAGCCCATCACCGGCTCGACACCCGCCCGGTTGTACCAAGAGCGGTTGAAGATGACCCATTCCCCCGCCGCCGGGAAATGCCGGACATAGCGCTGGAACCACCATTCGCTGCGCTGTCGGTCCGACGGTTTGGGCAGCGACACAACCCGCGTGTTCCGCGGGGCCAGATGTTCGGTCAGGCGGGCGATGACCCCGTCCTTGCCCGCGCCGTCACGCCCCTCGAGGAGGATGATGATCCGGTCCCCGTGCTTCATCCCGTGGGCCTGGGTCTTCACCAGAGCCAGTTGCAGGGCCTCCAGCTGGGCTTCATAGGTCAGGCCGTCGTCATGCATCTGCTCGCCCTTCCTGCTGTGCCGGTTCCGTGCCGGTCAGCGTGCCATGAAGATCGCCGCCGCGTCACCGGCACGCTTGGGTCCCAGCACCGCCGAGGCCCTCGGTCCTTCCAGGGCCAGGCCCCCCACCCGCTTCAGATCCGACAGGGTGACCCGGGCGAACGCCGCCTCGGACTCCGCCGGATCGATCAGCCGTCCGAAGGCCAGCAGCTGGGCCGCGGCCTGTTCCGCCCGGGCCAGGGGTTGTTCCCGGCCCATGTGCAGACCGGCCCGGGCCTGGGCACGGGCGCGGGACAGCTCGGCCTCCGTCACGTCCTCCACCAGCCGGGACAGGCCCTCGACGATCAGCCGGGCGGCGGGCCTCGCGTCCGCGGCGGCTGTGCCCGCATAGATGCCCAGCACCCCCACATCGTCATAATTGGCGCAGTAGGCATCGATCGCATAGCAAAGGCCGTGGGTTTCCCGCACCAGCTGGAACAGCCGCGACGCCATGCCGCCGCCGAGGATTTCCGCGAACAGGCGAAGGGCGTGGTAATCCTCGCTGTGGATCGAGACCCCCGGAGTCAGCCAGACCAGCTGGGCCTGCTCCAGCCGGCGGGTCTCCACCACCTGGTCGTGGGTCATGCGGGCCGGGCTTGGCAGGGGCCGCTCCACGGGCACCATGTCGGCGAACTGCCGTTCGACTTCGGCGAGAAGCGCATCCTCGTCCACCGCCCCTGACGCGCTCACCACGATCCGGTCGGCGGCATAGAGGCTGCGGTGGAATGCGGCCAGGCTGGCTGCGGTCGCGGGCGCGAGGCTGTCCGTGGTGCCAAGGATCGGGCGTCCCAGGGGCTGATCCCGGAAGGCTGCCCCCTGGGCGAGATCGAACACCCGGTCGTCCGGGGTGTCAGCCGCATCGGCAATCTCCTGGGCGATGACCAGCTTCTCGCGCTCCAGCTCGTCCCCGTCCAGATGCGGGCGGCGGACAAGGTCGGACAGGATCTCCAGCCCCAGGGGCAGACCGTCGGCCAGACAGCGGACCTGGAAGCTGGTGCGCTCGAACCCCGTGGCGGCATTGACCTGCCCGCCCTCGGCCTCCACGGCCTCGGCAATACCCCGGGCGTCCCGGGTGCCTGCGCCCTTGAACACCATGTGTTCCAGCATGTGGGCCCAGCCCGCCTCGCCCTCGGCCTCCCACCGGGAGCCGCCCCGGATGACCACGGACAGGGCGAGGCTCGACAGGCCCGGCATGGGATCGGCGACAACGCGCACGCCATTGGGCAGGGTGTGGATACGCGGCGTCACGCCTGGGCAAACTCCCGGATGAAGGCCTTGACCACATCAGCATCGGCCGGGACCCGGGTCATCCGTTCCGGCAGACCGGCCAGCGCATCCGCCCGGCGGTGGCGGGAGGCTTCGGCCGGCACCTCCGCAGGGGCGGTCTCGGGGAACTTGGCCGGGGACGCCGTGGACAGGGTGACGATCGGCGCACCGGCATCCGGCAGGCGCCAGGAGGCCGCCACGCCCACCGCCGTGTGCGGATCGATCAGCTGGCCGCTGGTCTGCCAGACCCGGGCCAAGGTGGCGGCCGTCTCGGCCTCGCTCACCGCCTCGCCCCGGAACCGGTGGGCCATGTAGCGGCGCGCGCCATCCGGCAGGGTGACGGCCCCGGTGCGGGCGAACTGCTCGAAGGCGGCCGCGGTGGTC
>DAINBM010000154.1:0-6424 GCA_036732965.1 Caulobacteraceae bacterium
GCAGGGCCACCAGGGTCATGGCCGCCGGCACCCAGGCATAGGCGGTGCGGTGACGCTTGCCGAACAGGTCCACCAGCCAGCCCGAGGCAAAGGTGCCGAAGCCCCCGGCCACGCCGCTGGCCGCGGCATAATAGAGCGAGATCTCCGTGAGGCTCATGCCCTTGTTGCTGATCAGATAGGCCGGGGCATTGTTCAGGGTGCCATAGCCGACAAAGGCGGACAGGGCGGACGAGAGCGCCGTGATCAGCAGGGTGCGGTTCTTCAGCACGCTGACGATCGTGGTCAGCAGGGGTGCGGCGGCGGCGTGATCCGTCTCGCCCTCCGCCAGCACGTCCATCCGCCCACGCTTCGGCTCGCGGATCACCAGCAGAACCAGAAGGCCCAGCAGGACGCCGGGCGCCCCGACGGCAAAGAAGGCCATGCGCCAGCCATACAGGGCCGCCACCCGCGCCCCCAGCAGGGACCCCAGCCCGGTGCCGAAGGGCACGCCCAGGGAATAGATGGCCATGGCCAGCCCCCGCTGCCGGGGCGGAAAATAGTCGGAGATCAGGGCATAGCTCGGCGGCGATCCCCCCGCCTCCCCGATCCCCACCCCGATGCGGGCCAGGGCCAGGCTGGCGAAGCTGGTGGCCAGACCGCAGGCCATGGAGAACAGGCTCCAGAGCGTGCAGGCCGCGGCGATGATCCGCACCCGGTGGGTCCGGTCCGCAAGCCAGGCCAGGGGAATGCCGAAGGTGGTGTAGAACAGGGCGAAGGTCAGGCCCGTCAGCATCCCCACCTGGGTATAGCTGAGGTTCAGCTCCTTGCGGATCGGCTCGGACAGGATCGACAGCAGCTGCCGGTCGAGGAAGTTGAAGGTGTAGACGGCCGACAGCAGGATCACGACAGTGAAGCTGTAGAGGCTCGCGCGGGCAGTGCCCGTGCCCGGTGTCGGCGCGTTCATGAAAGGTCCCCCTGATCCCCGTGTGTCCCGGGATTGCGGCCCAAGGTTTGCATCATTGAGGGCCGATGGCCAGAGGCTGCGGCGAGGCTGCGGCGAGGCTGCGGCGAGGCCGCGGTGAGGCTGTGGCGCAGGTGCGCGCTTCCCCTCCGGAAGGCTTGGCGCCACGCGCGGGACGCCTCTAAGGTAGATCGCAACAAGACTCCACCAGGGAAGACGCCATGACCACTGCCGCCCCCGTTTCGGCCCAGGACCAGTTCTCCGGCACCAAGCCCGTGGAGGAGCGTCATCGCATCGACGAGGTGGCCCTGGCCCGCTGGCTGGAAGCCAATGTGGAGGGCTATGCGGGCCCGCTGGAGGTGCGCCAGTTCAAGGGCGGCCAGTCCAACCCCACCTACCAGCTGGTGACGCCCACCCATGCCTATGTCCTGCGCCGCAAGCCCCCGGGCAAGCTGCTGCCCTCCGCCCATGCGGTGGACCGGGAATTCAAGGTGATCTCCGCCCTGAACAAGGTGAACTATCCGGTGGCCAAGGCCTATGCCCTGTGCACGGACGACAGCGTCATCGGCACCATGTTCTATGTGATGGACAATGTGGAGGGGCGCATCCTGTGGGACCTCTCCCTGCCCGGCTGCACGCCGCAGCAGCGGACGGACATCTACAACGCCAAGGTCACCACCCTGGCCGCCCTGCACAATGTGGACTACAAGGCCGTGGGGCTCGAGGACTTCGGTCGCCCCGGCAACTACTTCTCCCGCCAGATCGACCGCTGGTCCAAGCAGTACCGGGCGTCGGAGACCGAGACCATCCCGGCCATGGACCGACTGATGGAGTGGCTGCCCCGGACCGTGCCGGAGGATGACCTGACCACCATCGTCCACGGGGACTACCGCCTGGACAACATGATCCTGCACCCCACCGAGAGCCGGGTGATCGCCGTGCTGGACTGGGAGCTCTCCACCCTGGGCAACCCGCTGGCCGACTTCACCTATTTCATGATGCAGTGGGTGATGCCGGGGACCGAGCGATCCGGGCTCGCCGATCTCGACCTGCCGTCCCTGGGCATTCCGTCCCTCGAGGAGATGGTCGCCCTCTACTGCCGGGAGACGGGGCGAGCGGGCCTGCCCACGGCGGACTGGTACTTTGCCTACAACCTGTTCCGCCTGGGCGCGATCTGCCAGGGCATTGTCGGCCGGGTCCGTGACGGCACCGCCAACAGCCCCCAGGCCACGGCCATGGCCGCGCGTGTTGCCCCCCTCGGGGAGAATGCCTGGAAGTTCGCGGAAAAGGCGGGGGCGTAACGGCCCCGCCAGAACCGGAGCCGCAGGATCAGACGGCCGTCAGGGCGGACTTGGCGGCTATGGCGAAAAGGGGCTGGGTCAGCGGATTGGCCGTCTGGTTGTACTTGGTCTCCAGCCGGACATAGCCGAGGTTGGCCTTCGACAGATGGGTGAACTTGAAAGCCTGTTCCAGTGTGGTCGACTGACCCGGCTCCAGGTTCACGTACTCGTCCGACGGAATTGTCTCCAGGACCTCTCCGGAGCTGGAACAGGCGACGCAGGTCACCGCCCCCACATTGATCGTTTCCTGCGTGGTGTTTGTCACCGTGGCCCGGAATTCCGGAATGGCGTCCTCATAGACCAGTCGATACGCCGCATCGATCCGCATGAAGTCGTCATAGACCACCTTGCCCGCACCGCGGATCTGCTGCGTCTGTGACGTCTGTGGCGTACCGGAGGTTGCAGGCGGCTGAGCCTCCGCCGTCTGGACATCGAAGAGTCCCGCCTGTTCGGCCACCAGGGCGACCGTGTATCCCCCCAGCTTTCCCAACAGGGATGAGTGCGTATAGGCCTCCAGTACGATGCTTGCGACCTCCTGGACAACCGGCCTGGTGCAGGCTGTAAGCCCGAGCACCAGCACGCCGCCACCGGCAAGGCAGATCGACCGGCGTGAGGGATGAGCGAACTCTGTCATGGAAACCTCCTGCAGTATTGAACGATTTGATCATGCACGGCGCGCAGATGATCCAACCCCTGTGGCGAGGTGTCCTTCGGTCGAATGCGCGTTCCGTCCGGGCTCATGGACCAGACGAGTTCCTGATATTGCTGGCGATAGAGCGCGCAATATTCGAAATCCCTTGAATCGCTGGATGAAACGCTTGGCGGTACCGGGAGCTGTGACTCGGAACGGACCTCGGCACAACTGGTCAGGACGCCCCCCAGCACGGCCACCAAGAGCCAACGCGAACCGGTATTGAACCCCGCCATCTCGCGGCAACCTTTCAAGATCCGGAACCCCGCGCGTGGGCTCCCTTCGCAATACCTGCGCATCGACACGGGAAGAGCGGTCCCCTCGGACGCCCCCATGGCCTCATGGCCTCATGGCCTCATGGCCTCATCCGAGAATATACCCGGAAAGATTGCATTTTAAATGACGATTTTCGGCCAAAATGCCGCATCGCCCCCGGCCGGGGGTCGTGCCCAGAAGGGACGCCGGATCGTGCGGGCCGGGGGAGAGACTATTCCCGCCGCAGCAGGGTCTCGGTGAGGAAACTGCCGATCATGCCCGCCTGGAACTCGGCCTTCAGCTTCACCGGATCATAGTCCGGTGTCTGCACCCATTCGACGAAGCTGAGACCCCGGGGTTCCCCGTCGGCAAAATAGCGCGCGAAGGTGTAGTCCAGCACCCCGGTCTTGCCCGCCTTCACGTGCAGGGTGCGGAAGCTCAGCTCCTTCACCGCCTCCCGGAGCGGCAGACCCAGGTGGAGATGGGCGTAGAGCACGCTCATGATCCCCGCCCGGTCCGCGCCCGACTTGCAGTGCATCACCGCGGGATATTCCACCCGGTTGAACAGGTCGATCGCGCCGAGCACCTGTTCCTTGGTGGGCGCCTCCCGGGAGGAGACGGCATAGTTCTCGAGCTTGAGCCCCAGCCGGGCGCAGGCGTCCTTCTCCAGCAGGTAGAAGCTGGTGGGATAGCCGCCGCCGCGGAGATTGATGATGGTCTTCACCCCGAAATGGTCCCGCCACCATTTCAGCTGGAACGGCCAGGGCTGGTTGGTGCGGATGAGGTTGTCCCCGACCCAGTGGGCGTTCTGGAACCCGACCCGCAGATAGGCGTGATCCTTCCACAGATAGTCGAGATAGGCGCGACGGCGGCCCTTGGGCGTGGTGAGATCGAAACTGGCCAAGGGGGACGGGGCTCCGGAGCGGCGACCCCGCACAGTTAGAGTGGCTTGTGGCAAAACGGAAGGGGTCGGTGCGTCCTTCGAGACGGGCCTTCGGCCCTCCTCAGGATGACGCGCGGTGTGCGCCCGCCCGGATCCGTCGAGGGCTCGACATCCCGACCTCCGTCATCCTGAGGAGCCCCGCACGGGCGTCTCGAAGGACGCAAGGTGCCCGCCCGGATCCGTCGAGGGCTCGACATCCCGACCTCCGTCATACTGAGGAGCCCCGCACGGGCGTCTCGAAGGACGCACCGCCCCTACCGCCAGCCGAACAGCACGACCACCGCGTGGATGCCCAGCCCGACCAGCCCCCCCACCAGGGCCCCGTTGATGCGGATATACTGCAGGTCGCGGCCGGCCTGGAGCTCCAGCTCCGCCACCAGGGACGCCTCGTCCCACTCGTTGATCCGTTCACTGACGAGCCGGGCAAGGGTCGGGCGAGCATCGAGGATGCGGCTGCGCAGGCCGGCGCGGACCGTCGCGTTCAGGGTCGCCGCCGCCTCCGGTGCCAGCTGCAGCGCCACCAGCCGGTCCGCCAGGCCCCGGGCGAGGCCCGCCGCGGTCTCGTCCTGCAGCAGGACGGCCTTCCACCGCTCACCCTCCGCTGCCATCTGCGGATCGGCGGTCAGCCGGGCGATGGTCCGGTGCACGGTCTCGTCCAGCGCCCCACGCCAGGGGTGATCGGCGGCCTCCAGATCCTTCAGCACACCGGCCAGCGCCCCCAGCACCCGGTCCGCCAGCATCCGGTCGACGAACCTGGGCGTCCATCCCCCCCCGTGGCTGACCAGCCTGTCGCGTAGGTCCTCGTGACGCGTCTCCAGGGTCCGGGACACCAGGCGCACGGCCCGGCGGATCAGGACCCGGCTGCGGGCGGGGGTCCAGAGACCGGCCAGGACGGTACCCGCTGCGGGGGCGAGGGGGACGGAGGCCAGCCCCGCCCGCACGGCCCGGGCCAGCAGGGCCTCCAGCTCCGGCCGAGGCAGACCGGCGATGAGCTCCGGAACCAGGGCGGCGATGTCCAGATGCGACAGCGCCTGGTCCACCAGACGGTCCGTCACCAGCTGTCCGGCGATGAAGTCCCCCAGCGCCCGGCCGATACGGTCCCGGTTCCTCGGCAGGATCGCGGTGTGGGGGATCGGCAGGCCCAGGGGGCGACGGAACAGGGCCGTCACCGCAAACCAGTCCGCCAGCCCCCCGGCCAGACCGGCCTCGGCAAAGGCCTGCACCCAGCCCAGGGCCTCCCCGGCGGCCGGCCAGAGCCTGCGCCCCGCCGCCGCCAGCCCGAACAGGAGCGCCATGGCCGCCAGAACCGCGCCGGCGATGCGGCGCATCCGGACGAGACCGGCACGCCGCGCATCGGCGGACCCGGCGGGAGAAGAGGGCTCGGTGGACATCTCCAGCCAGCATAGGCCCACCGCGCAATCGACCCAAGTCACAAACACGGGCCGCCGGAGACGACGACGCGCGCCGGGGAAGCCGACGCGCGTCGCGGATGTCTTCGACAGGCGAGGCCCCCGTGTCCGGGGGCCGTTCTCCTTAGCGGAACAGGCCGATGAGCCCGCTCTTGGACGAGTTGGCGATGGACAGGGCCTGGATGCCGAGCTGCTGCTTGGTCTGCAGCGCGGTGAGGTTCGCGCTTTCCTTGGCCACGTCCGCATCCACCAGGTTGCCGACGCCCTGGGTCAGGGTGTCCTGCAGATTGCTGACGAAGTTCAGGTGCGTGGTCAGGGCGTTGGAGGCGGTGCCGAGGGTGGCCACCTTGGAGTTGGCCGAGGTGATGGCGGTGTTGACCGCCGTCAGATAGGTGCCGGCCAGGGTGGCGGTGGTGAAGGTCGGCGTGGCCACTGCGACGCCGAGACCCGTCGCGGTGAGCGAGAGGTCCGCCGCCCCGACGGTCAGCACGTTGGGGGTGCCGGAACCGCCGCTCGCGAGAGCCGCGATGGAGGTCGCCCCGGCCTTCACCAGGTTGGTGCCGTTGAAGTCGGCGTTGGCGGTGATCCGGTTGATCTGGGCGACGAGGGCAGTGACGTCGTTGCCCAGGGCCGTCCGGCTGGTCTGGTCGAGGGAGGTGTCGGCCCCGGCCAGGGTCTTGGCCTTGATCTGGTTCAGGAGATCCGAGACGGTCTGGCCGGCGGACACGGCCACGTCCACGGTGGACTGGACGCGTTGCAGGGACTGCTTCACCGCATCAAGGCCGGAGATGGTGGCGCGGCTGTTCTGGGCGATGCCCCAGATGGCCCCGTTGTCCTTGGCGGAGG
>DAINBM010000155.1:0-2645 GCA_036732965.1 Caulobacteraceae bacterium
GGCGGACATCTCATCGTTCCCGACGGTCCGTCGTCCCTGTTCTGGACCACGAGCCTCTATCTGCTGCTGCGGGCACGGGGCGGGAGCCACCGGGTCTGGGCCCTGGCCGGGCTGGCGGCCGGACTGGCCGTGCTGTCGAAATACAGCGCCCTGTTCCTGGCGCCCGGCGTGTTCGTCTGGTTGATCAGCGGCCGACGCGGCCGGGCCCGGCTGGCCACTCCCGGGCCCTGGATCTGCCTCGCCGTGGCCGTCCTTGTGGCCTCCACCAACCTGGTCTGGAATGCCACCCATGACTGGGTGAGCTTCGACAAGCAATTCGGCCGGGCGGCGGCAGACCGGTTCACGCCGCAGCATCTGGTGGAGCTGATCGGGTCCCAGGCCCTGTTGATCAACCCGTTGATGGCTCCGTTCGCCCTGTCGGGCCTCGGGCTGGCGGTGGCAAGACGGTCGCGGTCGCTGGACGGTCGCTGGCTGCTGGCGGCGGTGACCCTCCCCTTCGCGGCCTATCTGGTCGTGCACAGCCTGCATGCGGGGGTTCAGGGGCACTGGCCTGCCCCCCTCTATCCGGGCCTGGCCATCCTGTCCGCCATGGCGGCCGAGCGCGCGGCGGGCTGGCGCGCGGTCTGTGCCCGATGGGTGGCCCCCGTCGGGGCCGCAGTCAGCGTCTTTGCCCTCGTCCATCTGGCCCTGCCGGGGACCGACTGGTTCGGACGGATCGATCTCAGCGCGCAGATGCGCGGCTGGCCGGTCTTTGCCGATCAGGTGGAAACCCTGCGGCAGAGGTCCGGATCCGCATGGGTGGGTGCGCTCAGCTTCGGCCAGGTGGCCATGCTCGACAATGAACGGCGCATCCGTGCGCCGATCCTGCAGATCACCGAGCGCAGCCGTTATCGGTTCCAGCCCCCGCCACCGGCCGCCGTGCTGGCGCAACCCGGCCTGATCGTGGATTTCAGCCGCCGTGTCAGCGCCGAGGACCTCAAGCGGTGCTTCAACCGCGTCGCGCCCCTCGGCCAGATCACCCGGGGCGGGGACGCCCGGCCACCGCTGGCCCTGCAGCGGCTGGGGCTCGGGCCCAGGCAGTATACCTATGCCCTGTTCCAGGTGGAGGGACCCCGGGTCGACCTGGTGCGCGACGGCTGCTGGGAGGCCAAGACCCTGGCGGACAGCCTGCGCGTCCGCCAGCGCCGCGCGGCGCGCCCGCGAGTGGGGTCCGGTCCCGGCCCCTAGTGGCTCATCAGGCAGGCGATGGGGGACCCGTTCAGCAGGTCCTGCGTCACGCCGCCGAACACCCATTCCCGGATCCGGGGATGGGCATAGGCCACGGCCACGATCAGATCCGCCCCCTCGCTGTGGGCCAGATCCACCAGCTGGGCTGAAACGCGCCCGTGGCCGACCGTGACGGTCCTGGCCTCTGCCCGGATCCCGTACTGCATCAGATGCCGGGCCACCGCCCCGGTGCGGACGGTGGCATCGGGGATGTCGTCGGCCGGACAGACCTCCGCCACCACGACCCGGCCGGCCAGCTTCAGGACCGGCAGGGCATCGGCGACGGCGCGTCGGGCCTCGCGGCCGTCCTTCCAGGCGATGAGGACGGTGTCGAGCCGGAGGTCGGCGGCCTCCGGGGGAATGACCAGCACGGGTCGCCCGGACGATACCAGCAGATCCCCGGGAAAGGCCGTGGCTGCGGGGCCATCGGCGGGATCGCGGCGGGAGGCGACGATGACATCGGCGCTGCGGGACAGTCGGGACATCACCTCCACGGGGTCATCCACGGCCGAACACCATTCGCCCGTCACCCCGGAGGTCGCCACCGCGGTGTGGAACAGCTGCCGGGCCTCCTCGATCTCGGTGTCGATCTCGTCGCGGATGGCCTGGACCGTGCCCGCGTCCACATAGCCGAAGGCCCCGGTGGAGGCGACATAGGGGGAGAAGGCCTGCACGCCGACGCCGATCAGCTCGGCCTTCACCCGGGCGGCGAGGGCGGTCGCGAACCGCAGACGGGCCTGCCCGCGGGGGGAGGGGTGGACCTGGGTGAGGATGGCACGGATGTCCATGTGGAAACCTCCGGTGAGGGCGGGTGGGAAGCTATCGGGTCAGGCGCGCGAGGGCCCCGTGGCTGAGGACCTGCACATGGCGGCACCCCTTCAGCGCGATCACGCCGTCGGACTGCAACTGGGTGAAGGTCCGGGACACGGTCTCGATGGTCAGGCCGAGATAGTCGGCAATGTCCTGCCGGGACATGGGCAGGACGATCTCCCGATCCCCGGGATGCCGGTCGGCCAGCGCGGCCAGGAAGGTTGCCACCCGCTCGCAGGCGCTCTTGCGCCCCAGCAGCATCAGATGCGCCTGGGCGCGCTCCAGTTCCAGGGCGGTCTGGGCCCAGAGCGCCTGCCCCAGCTCGGCGGACCGGGCGGCAAGGCCGAACAGGGCGCTGCGCCGGCAGACCAGGATCTCGCAGGGGCCGATGGCCTCGGCGCTGAACATGTGCTCGCGACCGGCCTCGAGGCCGAACAGGTCACCGGCCAGATGGAAATCGCCGATCTGGCGACGCCCGTCGCTGAGGACGCGATAGGTGCGCACGGCCCCGGAGATCACCCGGTAGACCAGGTCCGCGGCCTCCCCTTCGCCGAAGATCTCCTCGTCCC
>DAINBM010000155.1:2745-6358 GCA_036732965.1 Caulobacteraceae bacterium
ACCTGGATCCTGGTGCTGCCGTGCCTCCCGCGCATCGGTCTGGACGAGGTATCGCCCTACCTGCTGTTGATCCCGTCGGTCCTGCTGGCCGGTGCGCTCGGGGGCGGGCTCCCCGGTCTCCTTGCCACACTCATCGGCCTCGCCTGCGCCGGTCTCGGTGGACGGGTCGGTGCCAGCCCGGCCTGGCAGGCGGTGATCTTCGGTGGCATCGGCCTCGGGGTCTCGGCCTTCGGCGAGATGTTCCGGGCCAGTCGCCGGGACGTGGCCGTGAACATCGCCGCGGTAGAGGCGCGGGAGCAGCGGCTCCAGTCGATCCTCGACACGGTCCCGGACGCCATGGTGCTGATCAACGGGGCCGGGGAGATCCTGGCCTTTTCCAAGACGGCCGAACGCCTGTTCGGCTACACGGCGGCGGAGGTCCGGGGCCGCAATGTCCGGATGTTGATGCCTGCGCCCTACCGGGACAGCCACGACGGTTATCTGGACCGGCATGCCCGGACCGGCGAGAAACGGATCATCGGCATCGGCCGGATCGTGGTCGCCGAACGTCGTGACGGCTCGACCTTTCCGATCGAACTGGCGGTGGGTGAGGTCAAGGGCCAGGACGGCAGCATGTTCACCGGCTTCATCCGGGACCTGTCCGAACGCCAGAGCACCGAGGCCCGGCTGCAGGAGCTGCAGGCGGAACTGGTGCACATGTCCCGTCTGACGGCGCTGGGCGAGATGTCCTCCGCCCTGGCCCACGAGTTGAACCAGCCCCTGTCCGCCATCGCCAACTACCTGAAGGGCGTACGTCGGCTGCTGGAACCCTCCGCCCAGAACCCGGACCAGGGCCGGGTGCAGGACGCACTGGACCGGGCCACCGAACAGGCCCTGCGCGCCGGGGAGATCATCCGTCGCCTGCGGGATTTCGTCCGCCGGGGGGAGACCGAACAGCGGGTGGAGAGCCTTGCCAAGATCGTCGAGGAGGCCGGCGCCCTGGCCCTGGTCGGGGCGAAGGAGCATGGCGTCCGGGTCGTCTTCCAGCTGAATGCCGACTATGACACCGTGCTGACCGACCGCGTGCAGGTCCAGCAGGTCCTCCTGAACCTGATCCGCAATGCCATCGAAGCCATGGCCGGTCGGCCGCGCCGGGAGCTCATCGTGTCCAGCGGACCGGCGGACACCACCACCGGGGGGGAAGCCATGACGGAAGTCCGGGTTCTGGATACGGGTGGCGGCCTGCAGGAGCCTGTGGCCTCCCAGCTGTTCCAGCCCTTCCTGACCACCAAGGCCAACGGACTGGGTGTCGGGCTGTCGATCTGCCGGACGATCATCGAGGCCCACGGGGGGCGCATCTGGGCGACGCCGAACCCGGAGGGCGGCACGGTGTTCCATTTCACCCTCCGGCGGGTGACGGATCCGGAGGAGATGCCCCGTGCGTGACGGTGTGGTCCATCTGGTCGATGACGATGCGGCCGTCCGCGACTCCATCGCCTTCCTGCTGGAGAGCGCGGGGTATCGCGTGACCGCCTATGCCGATCCGCATGCCGTGCTGGCGGCGCTGCGGGCGGGGGTGCGCATGGCCTGCCTGATCACCGACGTCCGAATGCCGGAGATGGATGGCCTGCAGCTGGTGCGGGAGAGCCGGGCGCTGGATCCGGAGCTGCCGATCATCGTCATCACCGGGCACGGGGACGTGCCCCTGGCGGTGGAGGCCATGAAGATCGGGGCCGCCGACTTCATCGAGAAGCCGTTTGATGACGAACACCTGATCCGCGCGCTCCGTCTGGCCCTGGCCGCGGCCCCCCGCGGTCCGGACGACCATGCCGACATCCGGCGCCGCCTCGACCAGCTCTCGGCCCGGGAGCGGGAGGTGCTGCAGGGTCTGGTGGATGGCCACCCCAACAAGGTCATTGCCTGGCGCCTGAACATCTCCCCCCGCACGGTGGAGGTCTATCGTGCCAAGGCCATGACCAAGATGGGCGCGGGCAGCTTTGCCGAACTGGTGCAGATGGCGATCCTGGCGGACCTGCGGTTCGCACCCTCCCTCGTGCCCCGGGACCCGGAGGACGGCGGCTAGGCCTCGGAGACCCGGCGGCGAATTGCTCTCGATCAAGGCGCCGACCGGCACGATCGGTGGAGGGTGGCGGGTCCAAAGCCCGCATCCGGGCTGTCATCCGCAAGGTCCATCATGGACGCGATCTGCCCGTCCCGAACCGCGCCGCATCCCGGCGGCTCCGTCCGGGGGGCGCGACGGCCGCTGGTCGCGGTGGTCGAGGATGACCCCGCGGTGGTCAACTCCCTCGAATTCGCGCTTGGCACGGAGGGCTATCGGGTGGTGGCCGTGCTGTCGGGCGAGGCCTATCTGACGAGTGCCGCGGTCGGCGTGGACTGCCTGGTGGTCGATTTCCGGCTCCCGGGGATGAACGGGATCCAGCTTCTGGAGGAGCTGACCCGTCGCGGGCCTGTGCCGCCGCACATCCTCATCGCCAGCAATCCCGGCCGCAAATGTCGCGAATGGGCGGCGGCCCGGGCCGTGCCCCTGGTGGAGAAACCGCTCCTCGACGAGGCCCTGACCGAGAGGATCCGGGCCGCGGTCCACCTGTCGCGGACCCGTATCGGGGGGGCGTGATCCCCGCCGGCGGGACCCCTGTGGCCGGGACGCCTCATGAGTGTCTTTTCCGGGGGGAGCGTGTCTTCTGAAAAAAATTCCTCCCCATTATAAGACCCGCCAAGTATGGCTTGAGCCAAGTCGGGCTTCACCGGCGCCCTCGGGGGGCCGGGGTGATCACAAGGGGATGAGGACAAGATGGATCTGGCTGCGCTGAACAGTGTTGCGGAGAAGATGGTGGCCCCGGGGCGCGGGATCCTGGCCGCGGATGAGTCCACGGGTACGATCAAGAAGCGCTTCGATGCGATCGGCGTCGAGAATACGGAAGAGCATCGCCGGGACTATCGCGAGCTGATGTTCCGGGCCAAGGACGCCATGAGCTATGTGTCCGGCGTCATCCTCTATGACGAGACCCTCTGGCAGAACGCCGCCGACGGCACCCCGCTGGTGGACCTGATCACGGCGGCCGGTTCCATCCCCGGCATCAAGGTGGACGAGGGTGTCCAGCCGCTGCCGGGCTTCCCGGGCGAGACGGTGACCGTGGGTCTGGACCGGCTGGCCGAGCGCCTGACCAAGTACTATGCCCGGGGCGCCCGGTTCGCGAAGTGGCGGGCCGTGATCGACATTGCCGACGGCATTCCCACCGCCGGTGCCATCAAGGCCAATGCCCACGCGCTGGCCCGCTATGCCGCCCTGTGCCAGGCCCACCAGATCGTGCCCATCGTCGAGCCGGAAGTGCTGATGGACGGCGCCCACACCCTCGAGCGGTGTGACGAGGTCACCCGGTTCGTCCTCCAGACCGTGTTCGAGGAACTGTTCCTCGCCCGCGTCCCGCTGGAAGGGATCGTGCTGAAGCCGAACATGGTGATTTCCGGCAAGCTGTGCCCGACCCAGGCCTCGGTCGCCCAGGTGGCCGAACGGACCATTGCCTGCCTCAAGGCCACGGTGCCGTCGGCGGTGCCGGGCATCGCCTATCTGTCCAGTGGTCAGTCCGACGAACAGGCCACGGCCCACCTCGAT
>DAINBM010000156.1:0-6356 GCA_036732965.1 Caulobacteraceae bacterium
GCCCAGGACCACAAGCGGGTCCGGGACGGGGATACCGGCCCCAATACCGGCGGCATGGGCGCCTACGCCCCCGCCCCGGTCATGACCCCCGAGCTCCTGGACGCGGTCCGGCGCCGGATGATCGACGCCACCGTGGCCGGCATGGCGGCGGAGGGCACCCCCTATTGCGGCGTGCTCTATGCCGGGGTGATGGTGACGCCGGAGGGCCCGAAGCTGGTGGAATACAATGCCCGCTTCGGCGACCCGGAGTGCCAGGTGCTGATGCTGCGCCTCGCCAGCGACATCCTGCCCTATCTGCTGGCCTGTGCGCAGGGGCGGCTGGCGGAGATGCCGCCGCTGGAATGGCGGGACGAGACCACCCTCTGCGTCGTCGTCGCCGCGCCGGGCTATCCGGAGGCGCCGGTGACGGGCTCGCGGATCCGCGGAACCGAGGCGGATTTCGGCCCGGCGGTCACCCTCTTCCACGCGGGCACGCGGCGAGATGACGCGGGGGATCTGCGCGCGGCCGGCGGTCGGGTTCTGAACGTTTGCGCGCGGGACCCGGACGTGGCAGAGGCAAGACGTCTCGCCTATGCCGCCGTCGACGCCCTGGACTGGCCGGAAGGTTTCTGCCGTCGCGACATCGCCTGGCGCGCCCTCGCCCGGTGATGTTCCCAATTCTCCAGGATATCTCGGCAAGGCTTGATCACCGGGACGGTAGGGAAAATGAAAGACATACGGGTGTAACTTTCGAAGATTGAAGTCCAGGACCCGGCCGGGTCAGACATTCAGGAACCGGATGCTCAGGAAATCTATGATGCCGACGCCGCCGGAACGCGTATCCGGCGTTCCGCGAGGGAGGCCGTCTCGGTGAGCGACGTTCGCACCGCCCCCGCCCCGGCTCAGAGCACCGCGCCAAAGCCCCGGTACAATCTCGAGAACGCCAAGGTGCTGCTGGTCGAGCCGAACCAGCATGGCCTGGAGATCCTGGCCCAGATCTTCTCCGGGTTCGGGGTCCGCAACCCCATGCGTGCCGCCAATGCCGAAGAGGCCATGGCCGTCGTCAAGAAGACCGAACTGGACCTGATCATCTGCGAGGCCCAGCTCGAAGGAATGGACGGCTACGACTTCATCAGCTGGCTTCGCCGGTCCAAGATCGAGCCCAACGCCTATGTCTCCGCCATGATCATCGGGGGTCACACCCAGATGTCCAAGGTGCAGAAGGCCCGCGACTGCGGCGCCAACTTCATCGTCGCCAAGCCCCTGACGCCCAAGGTCATGATCGACCGGGTCGTCTGGGTCGCCCGTGAGAACCGCGCCTTCATCGAGTGCGACAGCTATCTGGGACCGGACCGCCGGTTCCACTCGATCGGGCCGCCGCCGAATACCGAGGGTCGTCGCGCCGACGATCTTCCGCTGGAGGTCGGGGACGCGATCGAGCCCAACCTGAGCCAGGACGACATCGACCAGATGCTGCAACCGAAGCGGAAATCCAAATGAGCGCTGTCAGAAGAATCCGCGTCCCCAATCGCCTCGCCGCCGTGGTGCGAAAGCCCGGTGGCAAGACCGTCGCCGAGGCCGTGGCCAGCGCCGAAGCCAACCTGGAAGCCATCCGCGAGGACTGCGTGGCCGCCGTGGATGCCATCCTCGCGGCCATGGTGGAGCTGTCCACCCTGCTGAAGACCCAGCCCACGGCGGAGAACCAGACCCGGCTCTACGAGCTGGCCGACGAGATGATCGGCGTGGCCTCCATCGCCCATCTGCCGGCCATCGGCACCGCGGCCTTTTCGGTCTGCGAGCTGCTGGATGCCTTCGTCGAGAAGCAGGCCTGGAACTGGGACGCGGTCGCGGTCCACCTCAACGGCCTGAAACTGCTGCGGGCCATGGGCGACCAGATCAACGCCGCCGCCCGTGACCAGGTGCTGGATGGGTTGCGCGCCGTGGTCCGCCGGGTGGGCGCGGCCGAGGCCTGATCCGGACGGCCCCTACCAGGCCGCAATCAACCGGGCGACGGACACGGTCTTGCCCGACCGCGACACCGGCATGACCGAACTGGGAAGTGGCGGCGGGGTGACCCCGTCCGGCCATCCCTCCGCAATCTCTGCTGCCGCGAACGCCACCTTGCCATGGATGGGCGTGTCGAAGGCCAGGGTCACGCCCTCCGGCGGCGGGGCCTCGAAACTGACCAGGCTCCAGCCGCCCGGATGCGTGACCAGCGGCACCTCGATACCGTTCAACCGGACATGGTGCAGGTCCACCGTGGGCTGCAGCATCAGCACCAGGGTCTCGCCCCGGCGTGTGGGTGCGGCGCGCAGCAGCAGCCGCTGCTCCATGCGGTCCCCGCCGACCACCGGGGTGAGGACGGCGATCCGTCGCGCCGGGGCCATGTCCGCCGGGGCCGGGATCAGGGGCGGGGCCCGGTCCTTGCGGATGACACCGCCATCCCGGCGCAGCACCGCATCCGACCAGGGGGTATGGGTCAGACGGCTGCACCAGACCCAGAGCTTCATGCCCGGATCCGCCAGATAGAAGGCCTCGGTCGGCTGGGGGTGCGCCGCGGACGGTCCCGCGGACACAAGAACCAGCGCCACCGCCGCCACCGCCACCCCCAGCAGGGCCAGCACGCCCCCGAGCAGCACGCGGCCGGCCGCATGGGCCATGGGACTGATCAGGGGCGCTGCCATCAGCCAGACCGCGAGATTGGCCACGGGCATCCCGGATCCGATGGCGGTGAAGAGGCCCCCCCCGGCATGGAAGGCCAGGGCCAGACCCGGCGTGGCGAGGACGGCGGCGGCCATCAGGCCCCGTCCCCGTGCCGCATCCCCGAACCGGTCACAGACGAGCGCGGCGACGGCGGCAAAGGCGAGGGGCAGCATGAAGGGCGGTGCCATGGCCGGCGACGCCGCCTGCAAGGCCCCGACGAGCAGGAGGGCTGCGATCAGGCCGCCGATCCAGGCGCTCCAGGCCGAGATCGGACGGGCCAGGGCGAAGGCTGCCAGCACGCTGGTCGCCGCAGCCAGGGTCAGCGCCACCGGGTCGGGGCCCGGCTTCAGGGCACAGGCGACTGCGGCCAGGCCCAGGGACACGACGGCCACCGCGACGCGGCCCCGCCCGGCGGCGGCGGCACCGGACAGGAGGACCGCCACCGTCAGGGCGGCCCCCAGCTCGGCGGTGATCAGCAGGGGCGCCTGACCGACGCGGACATAGCTGGCCCAGTAGTCACTCAGCCCCAGGGCCCCGCCGATGACCTGAAGCACCAGGCCCGTGGCGGCTCCGGTGGCGAGGAACAGGGCCGCTCCGCGGAGGATCTGCAGGGGCGTGGTGCGCTCGGCCCGGCGAACCCGGCGGGCGGTGAGGAGGACCGCCCCCGCGCTCCCCGCCAGGATCAGCCAGCCCACCAGAGCGGGATAGTGCAGGAAGACAAGCCCGAGGACGTCATCATAGGCCTCGCTGGCACCGGCACCCGCCCGCGGCAGCTCGGCCCGCGCCGCCAGGGCCCGCGCCATGGCCCCGGCCTGATTGCCCATGTCCTGCAGGGACCCGGCATCGAGGCGGTCCGGCGTGGACAGGGGGGTGTGATAGGCGGGCAGATCGTCCAGGAAGGCATAGTTGAGCCCGGGCAGACGGTGGCGCACCGCATGGGTGAAGTCGGTGTCGTTCGGCAGCCGGTGATAGATGGCCGAGGACAGGGAAATGGCATTGGGCGTCCTCACCGTGGCGGCCATCAGCCCGATCAGGCCCTCGCTGCCCGGCCCCGTCTCGAACATGCTGGTCCGTCCGGCAGCCCCGCGGGTCTCGAGGTTGAGCACCACGCCCACGTGCCGGGCCAGGGGATCGGTGTTGAAGAAGGCGTCGGCCCCCAGGAGGCCCGCCTCCTCCCCGTCGGTGAAGAGGAAGATCACGTCCCGTTCGGGAAGCGGCCCGGCCTTCAGCAACCGGGCGATCTCGAGGGCCGCGGCCACCCCGGCCGTGTCATCCGCCGCGCCCGGACTGTTGGGCACCGTGTCGTAGTGGCTCATCACCAACAGGGCCGGACGGGTCCGGTCACGCCCCGGCAGGACGCCGATCAGGTTCTGGACTGCACCGGCCATCAGCCGGGTCGCATCCCCGCGGGGCGCATAGGTGCCCTGGCCCATGTGCACCTCGCCCCCCAGTCCCAGACCGGCGAGACGCTCGAGGAGATAGGCCCGCACCCGGCCGATGTCCTCCGACCCCGTCGGATGGGGACGGAGCGCGATGGCACGGACATCGCCCATGGCGCGCGCCGCCGAGAACACCGACGGCGGTGCCGAGGCCGGAACCGGTGCGGGGGTCCGCAGGGCCGTCCCCGCCCACAGCACGGCGAGGAGGACGGTCAGATACAGCCACAACGCCTTCAGCACGCCGATCCACTCCGGTCCCAGCCCCTGCGATTCGGCGTCAGGCTACATGGTGTTGCGGAGCGGGTGGAGGTCCGGATAGTCCGGCGCACGCTTTTCCGCCTTGGCCGCGAAGCTCTCCATCATGTGCTGCGGCGCGAACATGCCGGTCTGCCACACGGCGATGTAGTCAAGGGCATCCTTGATGGAGTGATCCCGGGCATAGTTGACCATGACCTTGGAGCCCGCCACGGCCAGGGGGGGCTTGGACGCGATCTCCCGGGCGGTTTCCATGACATGGGCCAGCAGCGCCTCTTGGGTGTCGAACACCTCGTTGACCAGACCGATCTCCTTCGCCCGGGCGGCGGGCAGGCGCCGGCCCGTATAGGCCATCTCCCGCACCCAGCCCTCGGGGATCAGCTTGCACAGGCGCGGGAAGGTGCCGACATCGGCGGTCATGCCGATATTGATCTCCTGGATGACGAAGAAGGCGTCCGACGTGCAGTAGCGGATGTCGCAGGCCGAGATCATGTCCACGCCCGCCCCCACGCAGCCCCCGTGGACCGCCACCAGCACGGGCATGCGGGCCTCGTCCAGGCAGGAGAAAGTGTTCTGCAGGTGATGCACATGGTAGCGGAAGGCCTCCATGGCGGTGGCCCGGTCGGTGTCGGCACGGCTGGTCACCCCTGACTGCGGATCGGTGAAGACCGACAGGTCCATCCCCGCCGTGAAGTGCTTGCCGGTGGAGGACAGGACGATCACCCGGGCCCGGGCATTGTCGTTGATGTCGCGGATGATGGCGGGGAGCTCGTTCCAGAAGGTCCGGTTGAGGGCGTTCATGGCCTCGGGCCGGTTCAGGCGGACATGGGCGACGTGGTCGGCGATCTCCACCGAGAAGCAGGTCCAGGCGGGCGGGGCGGAAGCATTCATGGGGAGCCTCTGAGGGGACGGAAACGCGGGCCAGCATACGCCTCCCGACGCAATCGCCAAATCACCCCCTCGGCTCTGGCTCCCGCCGCACTCCCCGGCTAAGGTGTCCATGACAGGTGGTTGGCCTGCCAGCTTCTGGGTGCGGGGTTGCATCACATGGATGCAGCGGTGTTTCACGAGCCACGACGCCGGATGATCCCTCTGGCCGATGGGGACATGGCGGCACTGGACTTCGGCGACCCCGAACGGCCGGTGGACGTGGTCTTCTCCCATGCCAACGGCTTCAATGCCCTGACCTACCGATCCATCCTGGCCCCCCTGTCCGCCGGGCTGCGGCTTCTGGTCATCGACCAGCGGGGGCACGGGTCCTCCACGCTTCCGGCCAATCCGCAGGGACGGACCTCGTGGTACGACCTGCGCGACGATCTCGCCGCCCTGCTGGACCAGCTGGGTGGGCCGCCGGTGATCCTGGCGGGACACTCCATGGGCGGGGCCGCCTCCATCATGGCCGCAGCCCTCCGGCCTGACCGGGTGAAGTCGCTGGTGCTGTTCGATCCGGTGGTGATCACCCTGCCCCAGATGCTCAGCGCGCTTCTGCCCCTGGGCGGGATCGAGCGATTCCGCACCATGCCCCTGGCGGCCCGGGCCCTGACCCGGCGCGCGCTCTTTCCCTCCGCCGCCGAGGTGATGACCGCCTATCGTGGCAAGGGCGCGTTCCGCGGCTGGCCGGACACGGTGCTGGCGGACTACATCGCCGGCGGGTTCCGCCCGAGGGACGACGGGCAGGTGGAGCTGGCCTGTGCCCCGGCCTGGGAGTCGTCCAACTTCTGCGCCATGGCCAACAATATCTGGGGCCTCGCCGGGCGGGTGCGGGCGCCGATGCACCTCTATTGCGCCGAGACCGGATCCACCTGCCGCATCGGTCGGGGTCGGCTGTTCCTGAGGGCCAACCGCCGGTCGACCCTGACCGTCGTGCCGGGATCCAGCCACTTCCTGCCGATGGAGCGGCCGGACCTGGTCCGCGAGGCGATCCTGGACGCCGTCGGCGAGGCCTGACGCGACCCCTAGTCCTTGAACACCACCGTCCGG
>DAINBM010000157.1:0-6320 GCA_036732965.1 Caulobacteraceae bacterium
GACAAGGTCCGGGCCGTCGAGCTGGCGCGCCGCACCGGGGTCCCGTGCCTGCCGGGGCTGGCCCAGCTGGATCCGGAGACCGGTCTGGCGGCGGCACAGGCCTTCCTCGCCGCCCAGGCCGGGGCCGCGGTGATGGTCAAGGCCGTGGCCGGCGGGGGCGGGCGCGGCATCCGCCGGGTCGCCGCGGAGGACGAGATGGCGGAGGCGCTGAAGCTCTGCGCGGCCGAGGCCCGTGCGGCCTTCGGCGATGACCGGCTCTATCTGGAGCGGGCGGTCGATCACGCTCGCCACATCGAAGTCCAGGTGCTGGGCGACGGCCAGCAGGCGGTGGCGCTGGGCGACCGGGAATGCAGCCTGCAGCGTCGCCGCCAGAAGATCGTGGAGGTGGCGCCTGCCATCGGCCTGTCGCCTGAGTTGCGGCAGACCCTCCATGCCGCCTCCACCCGGCTGGCGGCGGCGGCGAGCCTGCAGGGGCTGGCCACCGTGGAGTTCCTGCTGGACACGGAGGCCACGGACCGGGCCTGCTTCATGGAGGTCAATGCCCGCCTGCAGGTGGAGCATACGGTGACCGAGGCCGTCACCGGTCTGGATCTGGTCCGCTTGCAGATCGAGGCGGCGCGGGGGCGGACCCTGTCGCAGATGGGGCTGGAGGCGACCCCTGCATCCATCGGCGATGCGGTGGAACTGCGGGTCAATCTCGAGACCCTGGACGCCAGCGGAGACGTGCGGCCCGCCAGCGGACGGCTGACCGCCTACCAGCCCCCCGGGGGGGCGGGGGTGCGCGTCGACGGCTATGGCTATGCGGGCTATGCGCCTCATCCCGGCTTCGACAGTCTGCTCGCCAAGATCATCGTGCACACCCCCAGCGGCGGACTGGCCGCCGCCGCCGCCAAGGCGGGTCGGGCGGCCCGGGAGTTCCGGCTGGCAGGGCCTGCGTCCAATCTCGGCCTGCTGGCCGCCCTGATGGACGAGGCCGACTTTCGATCCGGAGCCGCCACCACCCGCTTCATCGAGACCCACGCCGCGCGGCTGTCCGCAGCGGCGGCGGAGCATAGTCCGCACGGGGTTGGTGACCCGGTCACCGCGGCGGTCAGTCCGGTGGCGGCCGCGGCCCCGCCGCCGGGGCCCGGTGCCGTGCCGGTTCCCGCTCCGCTGCGGGGGGCCGTCGTGGCGGTCGAGGTCGCCGTGGGCGACACGGTGCGGGCCGGCCAGAGCCTGGTGGTGCTGGAGGCCATGAAGATGCAGCATCCAGCGCTCGCGCCCTCCGCGGGGGTGGTGCTGCGGATCGACGCCGCCCTCGGCGATACGGTGGATGACGCATCCGCCCTGGTCTGGCTCGACCCGATGGGCGACACCGGACCGGATGCGGCGGAGGACAGGGTGGATCTGGCTGCCGTCCGGCCGGATCTGCAGGCCTTCCGGGACCGGCTGGCCCTCACGGCGGATGCGGCACGGCCCGATGCCATCGCCAAGCGCCATGCCATGGGGATGCGCACGGCGCGGGAGAACATCGACGCGATCTTCGATCCCGATACGTTCGAGGAGGTCGGCGCGCTCACCGTGGCGGCCCAGCGCCGTCGCCGGTCCCATGAGGACCTGCAGAAGAACACCCCCGCCGACGGCATGGTGGCGGGTGTCGGCCAGGTGAACGGTGACCTGTTCGGCGAGGAGGCCGGGCGCTGTGTGGGGCTGGCCTATGACTACACGGTGCTGGCGGGCACGCAGGGCTACTTCAATCACAAGAAGACCGACCGGGTGCTGGAGTTCGCCGAGCACTGGAAGCTGCCGGTGATCTGGTTCGTGGAGGGGGGCGGTGGTCGCCCCGGCGATGTGGACGGCGGTGCGCTGATCGCGTCCTCCCTCGACACCACCAGCTTCACCACCTTCGCCCGTCTGTCCGGACTTGCGCCAAGGATCTGCGTCGCCGCCGGGCGCTGCTTTGCGGGCAACGCCGCCTTTTTCGGGTGCGCAGACATCACCATCGGGGTCGAGGGTGCCAATATCGGCATGGGCGGACCGGCCATGATCGAGGGGGGCGGCCTGGGGGTCGTGGCCGCCAGCGACATCGGGCCTGCGCGGGAACAGTTCGCCAATGGCTGCCTCGACCTGCTGGTCGCCGACGAGGCGGAGGCCGCCCGTCTGTCGCGCCAGCTGCTGGGGGTGTTCCAGGGGCGGACCCCGCCCGGCGACTGCGCGGACCAGAGGCTCCTGCGGCATCTGATCCCCGAGAACCGGCTGCGGGTCTACGACATCCGCACGGTGATCGAGACCCTGGCCGACACCGGGACGTTCGTCGAGCTCCGGGGGGGCTACGGCCCGGGCATGGTCACCGGCTTCCTGCGGATCGAGGGACGGGCCATGGGCGTCATCGGCAATGACCCCCGGCATCTGGGCGGGGCCATTGACGGGGAGGGGGCGGAGAAGGCCAGCCGCTTCCTGCAGCTGTGCGATGCCTTCGACGTGCCGATCCTGTCCCTGTGCGACACGCCGGGCTTCATGGTCGGGCCGGAGAGCGAGCGGGCGGCGGCGGTGCGGCGGGGCTCGCGCCTGTTCGTCACGGCGACCACGGTGAGTGTGCCGTTCCTGACCGTGGTCCTGCGCAAGGGCTATGGCCTGGGGGCGCAGGCCATGGCGGGCGGCGACCTCAGCGCCTCGGCCATGATCTGCGCCTGGCCCACGGGGGAGTTCGGGCCCATGGGCTTCGAGGGGGCCGTGCGGCTCGGTTATCGCAAGGAACTGGAGGCCATCGCCGATCCGGTGGAGCGGGATGCCCTGTTCCGCAAGCTGGTCGGCCACATGTATGCCCGGGGCAAGGCCGAGCAGGTGGCGGAGGTTCTGGAGATCGACGCGGTGATCGACCCGGCCGACACCCGCCGCTGGCTGGTCCGCGCCCTCACGGCCTGCGGATCTCCTGCGCCGCGCACGGGAAAGAAGCGGCCCTTCGTGGATGTCTGGTAGCTGCAGGCCACGGCTTGCCCTGCATTCCGAGTCGGAAGAAAGTAACGAATATTAATCCGTCTCTGCTCCGGCCCCGGCCGGAGCGGTCGGGCGGATGGGCGCATAAGGCGACCCTGCGATTCTCCGGAGCGGCCGAATGTCGACGAACCCGATCAGCAGCAACTATGCCGCCATGATCGCCCTGCAGGGGCTGGATCAGGCCGTCTCGGACCTCAACACGACCCAGTCCAAGGTCTCGACCGGCCTCGCTGTCGGCTCGGCGGCGGACAACGCCCCCGTCTGGGGCATTGCCCAGGAGCAGCGGAATGCCGCCGGCATGCTCGACTCGGTCAAGCTTTCGCTGCAGCGGTCCCAGTCGACACTGGACGTGGCGATTTCCGGCGGACAGACCATCTCCGACCTGCTGGGCAAGATCCGCGCCAAGACGCTGGCGGGGACCGACACGTCCCTCAGCACGGCCGATCGGGCGTCCCTCAGCAACGACGTGCAGTCGCTCATCCGCCAGATCACCGACGTGGTGAACAGTGCCGATTTCAACGGTGCCAATCTGATCAAGGCCGGCTCGCCCGCCCTGTCGACCCTGACGGACGCCAATGCGTCCATCTACACGGTCCAGCCCCAGTCCCTGAGCGTCGGCGGTGCCAACATCACCTTCACGGCCGGCTCGTCCTTCGCCACCGCCACGGCGGCCACGAACCTGCTCTCCCTGGTCAATGCATCCCTGACCAAGGTCAACACGGCCGTGACCTCCCTCGGATCCTCGTCGGCGTCGGTCACGGCGCACCTCGCCTTCGTGTCGCAGTTCCAGGACACGCTGACCGCGGGTGCCGGAAACCTCGTGGATGCGGACATGGCCAAGGAAAGTGCGGCCCTGACCGCCCTCCAGGTCAAGCAGTCCCTGGCGTCGCAGACGCTCAGCATCACCAATTCCGCCCCGCAGATCCTGATCAACCTGTTCCGCTAGCCACAGCTTGTCTGCGGCATCCGGCGGCGACGGACCGGCAGCGGGGGCAGGGTTAGAAAAGACTTAACCCTCGCCGGGCATGGTGACGCCTTGTTTACAGCGGCGCTCATGCGGTTCCCGGGGTCATGACCTTTTCAAACCAGCAACCGTTTGCCCGGACCGACCGCTCGGCGCTGGGGCTTTGGTGGTGGACCACCGACCGGTTCCTTCTGCTGGCCGTGGCCATTCTGATCGGCATGGGCGTGGCATTGTCCTTCGGAACCAGCCCGGCCGCCGCGGTCCGTACCGGCCAGAGCCAGCCCTTCCACTATGCGGTTCGCCAGACGGTGTTCGGCCTCGGTGCGGCAGGCCTCGTGCTGGGCATGTCGATCCTGACGCCCCGCGGGGCCCGCCGGGCCAGCTTCATCATCTATCTCGTGGCCATCGCCATCATGTGCGTGCTGCCGTTCATCGGGCATTCGGCCAAGGGGGCCGACCGCTGGGTGCAGCTGGGCGGGTTCTCGCTGCAGCCGTCGGAGTTCATGAAGCCCGCCCTGATCGTGCTGGCGGCGTGGATGTTCGCAGAGGCGCAGAAGGGAGAGGGGGTGCCCGGCGTGTCCATCGCCTTCGGCCTTTACGGCGTGGCCGTCGTGCTGCTGTTGCTGCAGCCGGACTTCGGCCAGACGGTGCTGATCACCCTGGCCTTCGGCGTCACCTTCTTCATGGCCGGCGTGCCCCTGCGTTGGATCATCGGCCTGGCCGGCGTGGCGGCGGCGGGCTTCGTCACCATCTCGCTGACGTTTTCCCATGTGCATGACCGCATCCACAAGTTCCTCTCGCCGGACAAGGCCGATACCCACCAGATCGACAAGGCCACCGAAGCCATCGCCTCGGGCGGGCTGTTCGGCCGCGGGCCGGGGGAGGGACTGCTGAAGCGCTCCGTGCCGGACGTGCATACCGATTTCGCCTATGCCGGGGCGGCAGAGGAGTACGGGCTCGTGCTGTCGCTGACCCTGATCGCCCTGTTCTCCTTCGTGGTGATCCGGGGCCTGCAGCGGGCCATGAAACTGTCCGACCCCTATGAGCAGGTCGCCGCTGCGGGCCTGTTCGTGCTGGTCGGCCAGCAGGTGTGCATCAACGTCGCGGTGAACTTGAATATTATTCCCACCAAGGGCATGACCCTTCCGTTCATTTCCTACGGAGGGTCGTCGATGCTCGCTATGGGCCTGACGCTCGGCCTCGCCCTGGCGCTGACGCGCCGGCGACCGGGTGCCTATTCGCAGCCGGACACCCTCGCCAGCGCCGGAGCCGCCCTGCCGTGACATCCACCGCGAAGGTCGCCGTGGTGGCAGCCGGGGGAACCGGCGGGCACATGTTCCCCGCAGAGGCCCTGGCCCGGGTCCTGACCGCCCGGGGCTGGCGCGTCGTGCTGGCCACCGACAGCCGCGGCGACCAGTACGCCCAGCAGTTTCCCGCAGACGAACGCCTGTCCCTCGAGGCGGCGACCTTCCGCACCGGTGACGTGATCGGCATGGTCCGGTCGTCCCTGCGCATCTCCAGAGGGGTGCAGCAGGCCCGCGCCGCTTTCGCCCGTCTGAAACCTTCCGTGGTGGTGGGCTTCGGCGGCTATCCGTCCCTGCCGTCCCTGCTGGCGGCCCGGTCCCGGCGGATTCCCACGGTCATCCATGAGCAGAATGCGGTCCTCGGGCGTGTCAATCGCCGCCTCGCTCCCGGTGCCACCGCGGTGGCCTGCGCCTTTCCCACCCTGCTGAAGGCCTCCTCCCGGGTGCGCAAGCGCCTGCAGGTGGTCGGCAATCCCGTCCGCCCCGACATCGCCGCCCTCCATGGCCAGCCCTATGTCCCGCCCGGCCCGACCATCCGGCTGCTGGTGACCGGGGGCAGTCAGGGGGCGAAGCTGTTGTCCGAGCTGGTGCCGGACGCCATGAACCTGATCAGCGAGGATCTGAGGGTGCGTCTGCGGGTGGAGCAGCAGACCCGGGTGGATTCCATCGACTTCGCCCGCCGGACCTTTGCCGAGGCCGGGGTGGAGTGCGAGATCGCCCCGTTCTTCCGCAACATGTCCGGTCGACTGGGGGCCGCGCATCTGGTGGTCGGCCGCGCGGGTGCGTCCACCATCAGTGAGCTGGCCGTGGCGGGGCGGCCCTCGATCCTGATCCCCCTGAAGATCGCCATGGATGATCACCAGACCGCCAATGCCCGCCTTCTCACGGAGGTCGGGGCCGCCATCGTCCTGCAGGAGGACGGCCTGACCGCCGAGGCCTTTGCCCGGGCGCTGGAGGCCATGGTGGCCGATCCCGACGCCCTGGCGGCCCGGGCCGCGGCCGCTCACAGCGTCGGCGTGCCGGATGCGGCCGAGCGTCTGGCGGATCTCGTCGAGGGCGTCGCCCACTGAAACCCC
>DAINBM010000158.1:0-6302 GCA_036732965.1 Caulobacteraceae bacterium
CATTCGCCCGCTGGATGACACATCAATACTCGGGCTGGTTCGCCCGATCAGGCGTCGCCAACCCAGCGCTTGATGTAGTCATGCGTCCGACGGGCCAGATCCTACGGACCGGAGAAGTAGAACTCGCTCCCGAACAGCATCCCTTCCTCACGCCAACTCAGCGGCGCGGTATTCTCTGTTTCGAGAACCGTTCGGAGCTTTACACATTTCTCAAGGGGAACAAAGTTGACGAAAGTGGCTTCGGTCATCGCTCGGCCTCCGTCTATATTGTAGACGAAGTCTGCCGCCGATTCGAAACGCATGTCAGCCTCGCCCCGGGCGAGTATTTGATGAATATTCTGAGACGGACCCGGCAATAGAGGCCGGCGGACCTCAGGCAGCCGGCGGACCGGACCGCTGCCGCTTCAACAGGAACCACCCCACCACCAGGGCCAGGGCCACCAGCGGGCTCATCGCGATGGTCCAGGTGCCGTCCGGATAGTCGAACACCATCAGCGCCAGCACGCTGGCCAGGAAGGCGAGCGACACCCAGCTGGAATAGGGGGCGAGCGGCATGCGGAAGGTCACGCGGGCGATCTTCCCGGCATCCTGCGCCTTGCGCAGCTGCATCTGGCAGATGACGATGAAGGCCCAGGTCGAGATGACCCCGAGGGACGCGATGTTGAGGACAATCTCGAACACCCGGCTGGGGACCAGATAGTTGAGGACGACGCCGACCAGAAACACTGCCAGCGTCACCAGGATGCCACCATAGGGCACGTTCTGCGCATTCATCCGGCCCACGAACTGCGGCGCCGACCCCCCCATGGCGAGGGAGCGCAGCACCCGGCCGGTGGAGTAGAGCCCCGAATTCAGGCTGGACAGGGCGGCGGTGAGCACCACCAGGTTCATCACCGCGCCGACGCCGGGCACGCCCAGCGCGCCGAAGAAGGTGACGAAGGGGCTCACCCCCGCCTTGTAGGCGGTCCAGGGCAGCAGCAGCACCAGGAGGACGACCGACCCCACATAGAACAGCGCGATCCGCCACATGACGCCGTTGACGGCGCCGGGCACGACCTTGCGGGCATCCATGGTCTCGCCGGCCGCGATGCCGATCAGTTCGATGCCGGAATAGGCGAAGACCACGCCCTGGCTCAGGATGACCGCGGGCAGGATCCCGTGCGGAAACAGCCCCCCGTTGGACGCGACCAGACGAAGCCCCGGGGTCACGGTGCCCACGTGCATGCCGGAAACCAGGATCACCGTCCCGATCAGGAGGAACAGGACGAGGGCCCCCACCTTGATGAGGGCGAACCAGAACTCCAGCCGGCCGAACCACTTGACGGCCGCCATGTTGGTCACGCCGACGACGCACAGGGCGATGAGGGCGAACACCCATTGCGGCACGCCGTCGAAGGTCGCCCAGTAGTGCATGTAGAGGGCCACGGCCGTGATCTCGGCAATGCCGGTCATGGCCCAGTTCAGATAGTACATCCACCCGGCGACATAGGCCCCCTTCTCGCCGAGGAACTCTCGCGCATAGGAGACGAAGCTGCCCGACGCGGGCCGGTACATGATCAGCTCCCCCAGGGCCCGAAGGATCAGGAAGGAGAAGATGCCGCAGACGAAATAGACCACGGCAAGGGCCGGTCCCGCCGTCTGCAGGCGCGCCCCGGCCCCCAGGAACAGCCCGGTCCCGATGGCACCGCCGATGGTGAGCATCTGCAGCTGCAGGGGCTTCAGCGCCTGCTCGTAGCCCTGTTCGTGGTGATCGAGGGGATGGGCCTGGCCGTCCGGCGACATGTCTTGCGTGCTCATGCCGCGCTTCTCACCGGAATTCACACTTCGATCAAGAGCATTGTCCCCGGACCGACGGGCACGCCCGCGGCAGACCGGCCATTGTTCGCCGAGCGCGGGGTCGACTAGACTGACCGGCACAGACTCCGACACCCGCCCCCAGCAAGATCGACGGAGCCCCTCGAATGCAGCCCACGCGCAGGCACATGCTGACGGCACTGGGAACCTCGATGGCGCTGGGCGGCATGGCCCGGGCCGCCGAGCCCCCTGCCGAGGTCACGGTCTTCGAGGCCGGCCGGATCGTGACGATGGAGCCCTCTCAGCCCTCCGCCCGCTTCGTGGCCGTCGC
This sequence comes from Caulobacteraceae bacterium, assembly GCA_036732965.1. Classification (GTDB taxonomy): domain Bacteria; phylum Pseudomonadota; class Alphaproteobacteria; order Caulobacterales; family Caulobacteraceae; genus CAIMFV01. Next base: position 2,126 of record DAINBM010000158.1, read on the forward strand.
GGATGGCATGATCCTGTCCCTGGCGGACAGCCTCGCCGAACTCGAACCCTGGACCCGCGGGCGGAAGGTGAAGCTCGACCGGCGGTTCTCAGGCCAGGTCTTGATGCCGGGCTTCATCGACCCCCATGTCCATCCTATGCAGGCGGCGGTGATGCTGAACCTGCCCTTCATAGCCCCGGATGACTGGAACCTGCCGTCCGGCGTGTCGCCCGGTGTGCGCACCCCGGAGGGATACCGCCAGCGCCTGGCACGGGCTCTGGCCGGGTCGGACCCATCCCCGTTCATCACCTGGGGGTATCATGACCTGTTCCACGGTCGGCTCCGGCGCGGCGATCTGGACGCCCTGTCCCCGCAGCGGCCGCTGGTGCTGTGGCAACGCAGCTTTCATGAGGTCATCGTCAACACGGCCATGCTCCGGGCCTGGGGGCTGGACGATGCCGCAGCCTTCGACACAGCCCTCCGGGCGGGCAATGCGGACCCCTCCCATGCCAGCCTGGCGGAAGGGCTCTTCACCGAGACAGCACTGCCGGTGGCCCTGGCCAAGCTGAGGCCCGTGATCATGACCCCGGCCCGGCTGCGCGACGGCATGAGCGCACTGCAGACAATGATGCGGCAGAGCGGGGTGACCACGGTGTCGGACATGGCCACCGGCATCTTCGCCGGGTTCGCCACCGAAGCCGGGCTGATCCGCGAGGCCTTCGAGCGACCCGGCGGCTGTGCCCGGGTGATGCTGATGCCGATGGCCCTGGAACTCGACCGGGTGACCGACCTCGACGCCTGGCTCGCCCAGGCCCGGTCCCGCAATGTGGGCCCCCATGTGCGGCTGGAGCGCCGGGTGAAGATGTTCGCGGACGGTGCCTTCTTCGCCCAGAACATGCGCATGAAGGCACCCGGCTATGCCGACGGGCACCAAGGCAAGTGGATCACCGAGCCCGCCGCCCTGCAGGCCGAGTTCAATCGCTACTGGCAGGCGGGCTTCTCGTTCCACATCCACGTCAATGGCGATGAAGGCACGGATGTGGTGCTGGACGCCCTGGAAGCCCTGCCCGTCCGGCGCGGCCAGACCGTCACGCTGGAGCATCTCGGCTTTTCCACCGAGGCCCAGAACCGGCGCATTGCGCGCATGGGGCTGATGGTGTCGGCCCAGCCCAACTACATCCGGGTGCTGGGCGACATCTATGCCACCGAGGGGCTCGGCCCCGATCGCGCCGCGACGATGAACCGGCTGGGGTCGCTGGAGCGCAAGGGTGTGCCGCTGGGCCTGCACAGCGACTTCAACATGGCCCCGATCGATCCCCTTTACCTCGCCTGGGTGGCGGCCAACCGCATCACCGTCGGCGGCGTGGTCAAGGCGCCGGAGGAGCGGATCAGCCTGGACAAGGCCTTACGCGCGATCACCATCGAAGCGGCCCAGGTCATCGGCATGGATGCCCTCGTCGGCTCGATTGCCGCCGGCAAGCGGGCCGACTTCGCGGTGCTGGAGCGCGATCCGGCGTCCGTCGGCGCGGCGGGTCTGAAGGACCTGAAGGTCCTGGGTGTCATCTATGAAGGCGTCTGGACACCCAACGCCTGATCCGGGGAAAGACCTCCAGATCCCCTTCAGCCTGCGGCGTTGGGGAAGATGCGCAGGAAGTTGTCGGCGTAGAACTTCTGCCGGACGGCTTCGCTCCGGTCGCCCAGCGCGCCTTCGAACCGGCCGATCGGGTCCCGGCCGCCCTCGATATGGGGGTAGTCGCTGGAGAACAGGTAGAGGTCGGGGTCCGACTGATCGATGAAGCGGCCGACCTCCTCGAAGACAAAGGGCGTGAAAGCCAGCTGGTCGGTCATCTGCCGGCTGGGGATGCGGGACAGCCCCTGCAGATTGGTGTCGTTCCGGCTCCAGTGCTTCACCACCCAGTCCAGGCGGCGCAGCAGTTCCGGAACCCAGCCCGCCCCCAGTTCCACGCAGGCGCCCCTGAGGTTCGGATGGCGCTCCAGCACCCCGTCCAGCACCAGCATGGTGAGGAAGGCCTCGGGGCCTTCGTGCAGCAGGGCGATGTCCTTGGTGCGCAGGTTCTCGCCGCCGCCCAGCCAGTCCTTGGTCGCCGGACGGCCGTTGTTCATCCACGCCTTGGCCAGTTGCAGCGGCGCGCCGCCCACATGCAGCACGAACGGAACACGGGCTTCGGCCAGCCGCGCCCACAGGGGGTCGAAATCCACATGCCCCGGAGACCGGTCGCCGCAGGGCCGGTGGGGCAGCCACGCCGCCCCGAGTCCGGCTTCGAGGGCAAAGTCCAGCTCGGCCATGGCGAGGCCCGGGTCATCCAGCGGAATCACCGCAACACCGATCAGGCGTGCGTCGGCGCGGCAGAAGTCGGCCATGTGGCGATTGTGCGCCCGGGCGGCGCCATATCTGAGCGTCGGCTCCAGCCGGGCGCTGGCCGAGAACGGCATGGCCACGCTGTGGGTGGCGAAGACCAGCTGCTTGCGAAAGCCCAGCATGTCCAGGGCCGTGACCCGATCGGCACTGTCGAAGGCGCCCAGGGCCTGGATCTCCTTCGAGGCCGAGATCAGCCTGTCGCCCAGCGCGACCTGGGCCGCGACATGCTCGGGGCTGTGCCGACCGCCCTGCCCCATGATCACGGCCACTTCCTCGTCCGTGACGATGGACGCGGCATAGCTGACCTCCGGGATCTGCTCCCGCAGACCGGGATCGGCATATTTCTTCAGGAAGTCGGGCAGTTCCATGATGTGGCTGTCGGCGTCATAGATCGCCCGGCCGTGCGGCACATAGGTCATGTGGCGTCTCCCTGAGAGCGCCGGCGGGCTGCGTGGCGCGCCGGTCGTCCGCCGAGTATTCCAAAGGGACGCGACGGGCGCCAGTGTCTTGTGCCTGCCTCCCGGGACAGGCATCCGGCGCGGGGTCGGTCAGCGCCGGAGCGTGAACCACGCGCCACCCCCCAGCCAGGCCAGCACGACCAGGGGCCAGAGGCTGTCGGGCCAGTCCGGAACCGGAACCAGGGACGCGTACAGGGGCCAGAGCAGCACCACCACACCGGCACTGCCGGTCATGAGCCCTGCCCGGCTGCCACGCGATCGGGCCGAGACGGCATGGGCGGCGGTGACTGCGAGATAGACCAGGATCAAGGCGAGGCTCCCGATCGTGCCGAGGTCGCCATAGAAGGTGGTCGCACCGACCCTGGCGGCCCAGATCAGGACCGCCGCCGCCATGGCGACCGTGCAGAGGGTCAGGGCATGGGTGGGGGTGCCATGGCGGGGATGCAGATCCGCCAGCGCATGACCGCCGGGGCGGGCCAGGCTCATCGTCATGCGGGCCGCCGCGTTCAGGCTGCCGAGGACGCAGGAAAAGGCCGACAGGGCCGCGGCCACGTCCAGCCCGGCGGCCAGACCGACCGAGCCATATCGCCGGGCCAGGGTATCCAGCGGCGCGCTGTCCTTCGCCAGGTCCCCCAGGCCCTGGGCCGCGTATCCCACCACCTGCGCATAGGCCGTGAAGACATAGAAGGCCCCGGCCAGCACAACCGTGCCGAGGATGGCCAGTGGCACGGCCCTTTGCGGATCCTTCGTCTCCTCCGCCAGCGTTGCGGCCCCTTCGAAGCCCGCAAACGACAGGACGGCGAAGACCAGGGCCGATCCCACCCCCATCCAGCCCTTGGCCGGATCCGGCGTGAACGGGGCCCACGGCAGGGGCCCGCTCTGCGCCGCGCTGGCGAGGATCCGCAGGTTCAGGGCCGCAATGGCGACGACGGAGACCAGTTCCAGCACCAGGATCAGGCGGGCCACCCGCTGCATGTCGCGCCACGACATCGCCAGTCCGACGGCGACCGAAGCCAGACTGACCGGCACCCACAGCCCGTCCGTTCGGAACCCGGACGTGCCCAGGGCCGCCGCCAGGAAGTGGCCGACCAGCACCGCCGTTCCCGCCCCGAAGCACAGATAGCTGAGCAGCAGCAGCCAGCCGGCCAGAACTCCGGCCCGCGGGCCGAACGTGTGGCGCACGTAAGCCTGGGCCGAACCGGCGGATGCCTCCCGCCGGGCAAAGGCCACGAAGGCCAGCCCGACCAGGGCCATCAGCACCGTTCCCATGGCAAAGGCCAGAGGGGCTGCCCGGCCGGCCGCGGCGACCACGAGGGTGACATTGAACGCCACCGCAATGGTCGGTGCCACGATCGACAGC
>DAINBM010000159.1:0-6189 GCA_036732965.1 Caulobacteraceae bacterium
GTGCGCAGCCGGAATCTGCGAAGGGACGCGGAGGACGCCGTGATTTCGATCCTAAGCCTCGGATTTGCTGCGGGCGAGGCCCCCGGCGGAATGGTGACCTTCACCCTGGCGGGGGGCGGCGATCTCCAGGCCGACATCGAGTGCATCGACGCGGTCCTGTCGGACGTGAGTGCGTCATGGCCGGCCCGGGCCGCGCCAAAACACGAGGAACCATGAGCCTTGCGTCATCTGCGCACTGATGAACCGGGTTTCGAAGCGGCCTTCGCGGCCTTCCTCGCCGCGCCGCGGGGGCACCCGGCGGATGTGGACGCGGCGGTGGCCGAGATTCTCGAGGGGGTTCGGACCGGCGGGGTCGACGCCCTGCTGGACTATGCCCGCCGTTTCGACCGGGTGGAACTGACGGTCGATAGCCTGCAGGTGACGGCGGACGAGATCGCCGCGGGCGTCGCGGCCACGCCACCAGACATCCTCGACGCCATCCGCTTTGCCGCGGACCGGATCGGCAGCTATCACGCCCGTCAGCGGCCGCAGGATATGCGCTTCGTGGACGAGGCCGGTGTCGAACTGGGCTGGCGCTGGGGCCCGCTGGAGGCCGTGGGCATCTATGTTCCCGGTGGCCGGGCGGCCTATCCGTCCACCGTGCTGATGAACGCGGTGCCCGCCCGGGTGGCCGGTGTCGCCCGCATCGCCATGGTCACCCCGCCGGGTCGCCTGGAGCCGGCGGTTCTGGCGGCCGCCGCCGTCGCCGGGGTGACGGAGGTCTGGCGGGTGGGCGGGGCCCATGCTGCCGCGGCCCTGGCCTTCGGGGCCGGGCCGATCCGGCCGGTGGACAAGATCGTGGGCCCCGGCAATGCCTATGTCACGGCGGCCAAGCGCCGGCTCTACGGCATCGTCGGCATCGACGCCCTGGCCGGTCCCTCGGAGATCGTCGTGGTGGCGGACGCGGACAATGACCCCGAATGGATCGCCGCGGACCTCTTGAGCCAGGCAGAGCACGATCCCGATGCCCAGTCGATCCTGATCACCGACAGCGAACCCTTTGCCGCCGCCGTCGTGGCCGCAGTGGACCGGCAACTTCTGACCCTCGAGACCGGCGAGACGGCTGCGGCGTCCTGGGCGAACCATGGAGCGGTGATCATCGCGCCCCTGGAGGCCGCACCCGGCCTGGTGGACCGGATCGCGCCCGAGCATGTGGAGTTCGCCACGGCCGATCCCGACCGGCTCGCCGATCAGGTGCGGCATGCGGGTGCCATCTTCCTGGGCCGGTATACGCCGGAGGCCGTCGGGGACTATGTGGCCGGATCCAACCACGTGCTGCCCACCAGCCGTGCCGCCCGCTTCTCGTCCGGCCTGTCGATCTATGATTTCCTGAAGCGGACCTCGATTGTACGATGCAGCGAACCGGCCTTCCGCAGGCTTGGCCCCCCCACGGCCGCCCTGGCCGGGGTCGAGGGCCTGCCGGCGCACCAGCGGTCGGCGGCGATCAGATTGCAGGAGTCCTGACAGGGCATGCCCGACAGCAACTCGAGACAACGCCTGCAGTCGGTGGAGATCGACGAGACGTCACTGGCCGCGGCGTCCCGGGATGTGGAGCATGAGCGGCAGGTCGCCATCTTCGACCTGCTGGAGGAGAACCTGTTCGCCCCCGACGGGGCCGAAGGCGGCCCCTATGACCTGCGCCTGTCCCTGGTGGATGGCCGGTTGGTGCTGGACATCCGCGGCCCGGACTATGGACGGCGGCACATGCTGTCCCTCTCCCCGTTCCGGACCATCGTCCGGGACTATTTCATGATCTGCGAGAGCTATTTCGCCGCCATCCGGCAGTCGACACCCTCGCAGATCGAAGCGCTGGACATGGGCCGTCGTGGACTGCACGACGAGGGGTCCCGACTGCTGCGCGAGCGGTTGAGCGGCAAGGTCGAGACCGACCACGACACGGCAAGGCGGCTGTTCACCCTCATCTGCGCCCTCCACCGGCGGCCGACCACCACGTGAGTCCGCTTCCGGGGGACGGACCGACGGGACTGCCGGGCGCGGTGCTGTTCGCCTGCAACCTCAACTGCGTCCGCTCGCCGATGGCGGCCGGCCTGCTGCGCAGCAAGTTCTTCGGACGGATCTTCGTGGAGTCCTGCGGCCTGCGGGCGGGGGTGGAGGTGGATCCGTTCGCGGTGGCCGTGCTCGACGAACTGGGTATCGATCTTGCGCAGCACCGTCCCAGGGCGTTCCAGGACCTCGATGATTCGTCCTTCGACCTCGTGGTCTCCTTGACGCCCGAGGCGCATCACAGGGCGCTGGAGTTTGCCCGCGGGCTTGCCATGACCGTGGTCTACTGGCCGACGCTTGATCCCACCCTGTACGAGGGGGGACGGGACCAGCGGCTCGCCCAGTACCGCATGGTGCGGGACGGTCTGAAGCGTCGGATCGATGACTATTTCGGCCGACCATCGACCTTCGGCGGATGATCTGCCATTATCCTCCGGCAGATATTCGGCTCGCGCCCAGCCTCGGGGTTGGCGCGGGCCTCATTGCATTTGAGAGCAACCTTTCGAGAGGCTGAATGGCGAAGGAAGAACTTCTGGAGTTTCCCGGCACAGTGACCGAACTCCTTCCCAACGCGACGTTCCGCGTTGAACTTGAGAACAAGCACGAGATCATCGCCCATACGGCCGGCAAGATGCGCAAGAACCGCATCCGGGTGCTGGCCGGTGACAAGGTGCTGGTCGAGATGACCCCCTACGACCTGACCAAGGGTCGAATCACCTATCGCTTCAAGTGAGGCGCGGTCGACGGTGACCGCGGCCCTTGTGCTCGCCAGTGCCAGTCCGAGGCGCGTCGAGCTTCTTGCCCAGATCGGCGTGATACCGGACCGGATCGACCCGGCGGATATCGACGAGACCCCGGGGCCGGAGGAGACGGCTGTGCGCCTGGCGGAGCGGCTGGCCAGGGCCAAGGCGATCGCCACGGCGTCGCGCCATCCGGATGCCTTTGTCCTCGCGGCGGACACTGTCGTGGCCGTCGGCCGCCGGATCCTGCCGAAGACCGAGACGGACGAGGATGCGCGCGCATGCCTCGCGCTCCTGTCCGGGCGGGCGCATCAGGTGTTTTCCGGCGTGAGCCTGCGGCATCCGGACGGACGGCTCTCCGCCCGTGTCTCCCGGACCCGTGTGCGCATGAAACGGCTGACCCCGGACGAGATCGAAGGCTACCTCCGCGCCGGTGAATGGCAGGGCAAGGCCGGCGGCTATGCCATCCAGGGCCGGGCGGGCGGCTTTGTGCTGGACCTGTCGGGGTCCTATTCCGGCGTGGTCGGTCTGCCGCTCTACGAAACCCTTTGCCTCTTGGACGGCCTGGGCTGGAAGGCCCCGACCTGGAGCGCTCGATGAGCCAGCGTCGCCGCCTGTTTCTGGATGATGGTGCCGGGGAGCGCCGGGGCGTGGTGTGGCTGGATGGCCAGCCCGAACGCCTGTTGATCGCGCGCACGTCGGACGGCGAAGTTGCCGGACCCGGTGCGGTCGTGGTCGCCCGGGTGGTGCGGATCGAGAAGGGGCTGGGCTCGGCCTTCCTCGAAGGTCCGGGCCATCTGGCCCTGATGGTGGCCCGCGCGGCCTTGCCGGACGGGGCGGGGCAGGGACGTTTCGTCCGGGTCCAGATCCTGGCCCCCGCGCGTCGGGACAAGCTGGCCAGTGGCCGCGTGCTGCAGATCGATGCCGCCCCCGTCCGCTGGATCACGCCGACGCCGGAGCTGGCGGAGCGCCTCCAGGGCTTTGCTCAAGGCGTGGAGATCGAGACCGGCCGCGGGGCCCGCGAGGCCGCGGATCATGCGGCGGAGGAGGCCCTGTCCGTGGCCTTTCCCTTGCGGGGCGGCGGCCGCCTGACGGTGGAACCCACCCGCGCCCTGGTGGCGGTGGACGTGGACATGGGCACATCGGCCGGACAGGATGACCGCGCCAGTGCCACCCGCACCAACCAGATCGCGATCACCGAGACCGCGCGCCTCCTGCGTCTGAAGGGGCTGGGCGGGTTAGTCGTGATCGATCTGGCAGGCAAGGGGCACAATGGCCCGGTGCTGATGGAATCGGTGAAGGCCGCGTTCGCGCCGGACCAGCCCGGCGTGGCCGTGGGGCCCATCTCCAAGTTCGGCACCCTTGAATTGACCGTGCCCTGGCGTGCGAGCCCGGTTGCGGAGCGGCTGCTGGCACCGGATGGCCGACCAGACCCGGAGACCGCCGCCCTGCAGATGATCCGCGACATCGAGCGCGAGGCCCTGCCGGGACGTCAGGTGGTTGCCCTGTGCGCGCCCGAGGTGGCCGTCGAGGCCCGGCGACTGGCGCCGGAACTGGTTCAGAGGATCGGCCCGCGGTTCGCCATCGAGGACGCGGCCGGTCGAGACCGGGCAGACTGGAAGGTATCTGCCCGATGACGCGCCAATCCTCTGTGCAATTGCGAGGCAGCTGCCCGATCTGTCGACGACCCGGGACGGCAGATTTCCGGCCGTTCTGCTCCCGCCGCTGTAGCGACGTGGACCTGCAGCGATGGTTCACCGGTGCCTATGCCATCCCGGTTGTGGCTTCGGACGAAGACGGGGACGTGCCGGATTCTCACCTGCCCGAGTAAGATCGAGGCTGGACAGGCCACCAAGCGGCGCCTTATAGACCCGCTTCCGCGATGGCCGACGCCATCGTTTGTGTGCCTGGGTAGCTCAGTTGGTAGAGCAGCGGATTGAAAATCCGCGTGTCACTGGTTCGATTCCGGTCCCAGGCACCATTTTTCTCCCCCGATACGGCTCCCCCATCCGCGACGATGCGGTCAATTCGCCGCACCCCTCGGGCGGGACACCCGCTCCATGCGGGTCACCGGTCGACTGCCGACCATCCCTCTGGGTTTGCCGAAAATGCTGCAAGTCAAGCGGTTTCACCCGGTAATAATCTTCGCTCGCGACTTGCGCGGCACCGGTCGAATCCCCTTGACGCACAGGGGAGGGGTTGCGAAAGGATCGAGGACCGCTTTTCTGACATTGCGGTAAGGCTGTCTTCGTCTTTTTGATGTTGATAGTTGATCTGGGTGACCCTGATCGGTTCGGATCCGTCTCTGACGGGTCCTCCGGCCGGGACAATCGCCCGGACTCACGCTGGGTAGACCGGGTTGCCGGGCTGTCCGGCAAAAATTTGTGCAGGGAAGACACGCTCTGGCGCGACGACCCTTGGGCCCACCGTGCTTGATCAACCAGGAACTGGCGAAAGATGCTGGAAACAAAACGAACGACCCCGATCCTCGCTCTCGTTGGCGCGCTGGCGCTGATGACTAGCGCTCCCGCTTTCGCGCAGGCGACGACGCCAGCTCCGGCAGCCGCTCCCGCGGCCGCGTCGGCTGCCGCTCCCGCTCCGGAAGCGTCCACCCCGGCTCCGGCCGCTGATGCGGGCGGCGAAGCGCCGACCACCATCAAGCACGCTGGCAAGCTCAACCCGGTCACCATGTTCATCGACGCGACCATCGTCGTGAAGGTGGTCATGATCGGCCTGATCCTCGCCTCGATCTTCTCCTGGACGATCCTGATCATGAAGATGATCGAGTTCGCCGGTCTGAACTCGGCCTCGAACAAGTATGTGGAAGCCTTCCGCAGCGCCCGTTCGGTTGCCGACATCCAGAAGATCTCGAGCTCGGAAGAGTTCGAAGGCAATCCGCTCGCCGACATGGCCGCCTCGGCCGCCGGTGAAGTGGAACTGTCCCGTCAGGCGGGCCTGCAGATCTCGGGCGCTCACCGCGACTCCACGATCTACCGCGCCTCGTCGAACATCTCCGCGGTTCAGGCCACCCTGGCCAAGCGCCTGTCGGGCGGCATGTCGTTCCTGGCCTCGGTCGGTTCCTCGGGCCCGTTCATCGGTCTGTTCGGTACCGTGTACGGGATCATGAACTCCTTCATCGGGATCGCGAACTCGAACACCACCAACCTCGCCGTCGTGGCCCCGGGTATCGCTGAAGCGCTGCTCGCCACGGGTATCGGCCTGTTCACCGCCATCCCGGCGGTTATCTTCTACAACTACTTCCAGACGCAGATCTCGGCCTACGGCGCTCGGACCGAAGGTTTCATTGCTGAACTGACCAACGCGATCTCTCGTCAGCTCGACAAGGGGGCGTAACACCGATGGCGGCCAAATTAGCAGGCCCCGGAGGCGGTTCTCGCTACAGCGT
>DAINBM010000160.1:0-6188 GCA_036732965.1 Caulobacteraceae bacterium
GCGAGGCAGTCCGCCCCCTTGATCCGCGCTCCGGTGAGCGCCAGCCACAGCCCCGTCTTCCCCGGCAGGCGCGGCAGATGCCAGCCGCCGCCCACGTCGGGGAACAGGCCGATGCCGGTCTCGGGCATGGCGAAGGTGGTGCGCTCCGTCGCCACGCGGACCTTGCACGGCAGGGCAAGGCCGACGCCGCCGCCCATCACCACGCCGTCCATCACCGCGATGGTCGGCTTGGCGTAGCGCATCAGCAGCGCGTTCAGCCGGTACTCGATGAAGAAGAACTCCCGGGCCTGCACCCCGTCCGCCGCGCCGCTCTCGGCCAGCATGCGGATGTCGCCCCCGGCGCAGAAGCCCCGGGCGCCTGCATGGTCTAACAGCACGGCGGTCACCGCAGGATCTGTCTCCCATGCCAGGAGGGCCGCGGTCATGGCCCGGCACATGTCCGTGGTCAGCGCATGCAGTGCCGCCGGACGGTTCAGGGTGATGCGGCCGACGCCGTTCTCCACCCGGGCGAGGATATCGTCCGAAGACGGAAGGTCGGTCATTGGCGCAGCAGCTCCCGGGAAATGATCACCCGCATGATCTCGTTGGTGCCCTCGAGGATCTGGTGGACCCGAAGGTCGCGGACGATGCGCTCCACCGGATAGTCCCGCAGATAGCCGTAGCCGCCATGCAGCTGCAGGGCCTGGTTGGCGATCTCGAAGCCCCCGTCGGTGGCAAAGCGCTTGGCCATGGCGCACAGCTTGGTGGCCTGCGGGTCCTTGCGGTCCAGGGCATCGGCGGCATTGTAGACCATCAGCCGGCCAGCCTCGTGGGCCGTGGCCATGTCGGCCAGCTTGAACTGCAGGGCCTGGAAGTCCGACAACGGACGACCGAACTGCTGGCGGGTGCCGAGATAGGCCTGGGCCGTGTCGAGGGCGAGCTTCGCCCCCCCGAGGGAGCAGGCGGCGATGTTGATCCGCCCCCCGTCCAGTCCCATCATGGCGAAGCGGAAGCCGTCCCCCTCGGCGCCGATGCGGTTCTCCACCGGGACCCGGACCTCGTCGAACATCACCTGGGCCGTGGGCTGACTGTTCCAGCCCATCTTGCGCTCATTGGCCCCGAAGCTCAGCCCCGGCGTGCCCTTCTCCACCACGATGGCGGAGACGCCCCTGGCCCCCGGCCCGCCGGTCCGCGCCATGACGACGTAGAGGTCCGAGACCCCGGCACCGGAGATGAAGGCCTTGCCCCCGTTCAGCACGTAATGGTCACCGTCAAGCCGCGCGGTGGTCTTCATCGCCGCCGCATCGGAGCCGGAGCCGGGCTCGGTCAGGCAGTAGCTGGCGATCAGCTCCATGGTCGCCATCCGCGGCAGGTACTTCAGCCGCAGCGCCTCCGAGCCGAACCGGTCGATCATCCAGCTGGCCATGTTGTGGATCGACAGGAAGGCGGCGGTGGAGACGTCTCCCTCGGACAGGGCCTCGAAGATCAGGGCCGCGTCCAGCCGGGTGAGGCCCGAGCCCCCCACATCCTCGCGGACATAGATGCCGGCAAAGCCGAGGGCCGCCGCCTGACGCATGACATCCACGGGGAAGTGCCGCTCCTCGTCCCACCGGGCGGAGTGGGGCGCAAGCTCGGCCGCGGCGAAGCTCCTCGCCGCGTCCTGGATGGCCCGCTGATCGTCCGTGAGCGCGAAATGCATGATCCGTGGACCCCGTGGATTACTTCATGGTCGGAATGACGAAGGACGAGTCCGCATGTCCGTCCAGCTGCGGATCGGGCCAGCGGGCGGTGACGGTCTTGACCTTGGTCCAGAACTTCACCCCCTCCATGCCGTGCTGGTTGGTGTCGCCGAAGGCGGAGCGTTTCCACCCGCCGAAGGTGTGATAGGCCACCGGCACGGGGATCGGCACATTGATGCCCACCATGCCCACATCCACCGCCGCGGCGAAATCCCGGGCCGCCCGGCCGTTCTGGGTGAAGATGGCCACGCCGTTTCCATATTGATGCTTCGACGGCAGGGCGATGGCCTCCTCCAGACTCTCCGCCCGGACCATCTGCAGCACCGGGCCGAAGATCTCGTCCTGATAGGAGGTCATGGTGGGCTTGACCTGGTCGAACAGGCTGGGGCCGATGTAGAAACCGTTCTCATATCCCTGCATCGTGAAGCCGCGGCCGTCCACCACCAGCTCCGCGCCCTCGTCGACCCCCATCTGGATATAGCCGGCGATCCGGTCCCGGTGCGCGGCGCTGACCACCGGTCCGTAATGGGCCGCCGCGTCGGTGGACACGCCCACCTTCAGGGTCTCCATCTCCGCGACCATCCGGTCCCGGAACTCATCGGCGGTCTTCCTGCCCACCGGCACCACCACCGGCAGGGCCATGCACCGCTCCCCGGCCGAGCCGAAGGCTGCGCCGGAAATATCCTTCACCGCCTGGGTCATGTCGGCGTCGGGCAGGATGATCCCGTGGTTCTTGGCTCCGCCCATGGCCTGGACCCGCTTGCCGTTCTGCGCGCCGCGGGCATAGACGTAATTGGCGATGTCGGAGGATCCGACAAAGCTCACCCCCCGGATCAGCGGATGGTCGAGGATGGCGTCCACCGCCACCTTGTCCCCGTGCACCACGTTCAGCACACCGGCGGGCGCACCGGCCTCCATCATCAGCTCGGCCAGGCGCACGGGGACAGACGGGTCCCGCTCCGAAGGCTTGAGGATGAAGCTGTTGCCCGTGGCGATGGCCACGCCGAACATCCACATGGGGATCATGGCCGGGAAGTTGAACGGAGTGATCCCGGCCCCCACGCCGATGGGCTGGCGCATGGAATAGACGTCGATGCCCGGACCGGCCCCTTCGGTATATTCCCCCTTCAGGGCATGGGGGATGCCGCAGGCGAACTCGATCACCTCCAGCCCCCGCTGGATGTCACCCTTGGAGTCCGCCACGACCTTGCCGTGCTCGGAGGACAGGAGTTCCGCCAGCTCGGCCATGCGCGCCTCCAGCAGGCGCTTGAACTCGAACATCACCCGGGCCCGGCGCTGGGGATTGGTGGCGGCCCAGCCGATCTGGGCCCTGGCGGCGGCCTGCACGGCCAGGTCCAGCTCCTCCGGCGTCGCCAGCTGCACCCGGGCCTGCACAGCCCCGGTGGAGGGGTTGAACACGTCGCCGAACCGGCCGGACGTACCCGCGTGGCTGGAACCGTTGATGAAGTGATGGATCTCGCGCATGGCATGTCTCCGCCCGTCCGGTGGGACGGTCTGTCTGGGCCCCCGCAGACTTAGCGCCGCGCACGGCCGGAGGAAATTGCAAATCTGCAGCGGGCGGGCTTTCGGACGCGCCGGTCGCAACGCTCACCCTACCCTGCTAGATGGAACACCGGTGCCAAGACCGGGCCACAACGAGGGCAGCGACATGACGGCCAGCCTGGGAAGACGCGATCCACTGGCCGCGTGGGCGGTCGGCACCCTCGCCGTCGCCGCAGCGATGCACCTCGCTCTGGGGCTGTCGCGTCTGATGCGTCGCCCCCTGCCGCCGGGACAGTCCCTGCAGGCCGGCATCGGCGCGGTGGCGGAGGTGTTCCTGCCCCGTCCGCTGGCACGCTTCGCCGCCACGGAGGCCTTGCTGCTGACCTATGCGTTCCACTGGCGGGCAAAGCCGGACATCCCCGCCGGGGCCGTGCCCAGCTTCTATCACCGCGGGGCCCGGCCGATGCTCTGGGTGCTGGCCGGGGCGGGACTGGTCGAGCTCGTGGTGCTGCATGTCATCGCGCTCGTCTTCTGGGGGCCGAAGCTCGCCTGGCCCCTGTTCGCCCTGAGCGAGGTGGGGCTCATCTACGTCCTGGGGCTGATCAGTTCCCTCGACAAGCTGCCGATCCTGATCTTCGACGACCGGATCGAGGTGCGCACAGGCCTTCTGGCCACCCATGTGATCCCGAGGGACAATATCGCCGGGATCCGCCATCCTGTCTCCCCGCGGCCCGGTCCCGAGACCGTCCTGAAGGCCAGCCTCGCCGCCCCTGTCACAGTCGGGATCGACCTCGTCACCCCCCTCCATGTCTGCAGCTGGAAGCACCCGGCCGGCCGGGCGGTGTCGAGCATCGGCATCGCCCCGGATGATCCGGCCCAGTTCCTGCGCGCCACGGCGCACCTTGTCCCCCGAAGGCTTCCCTGATCCCCAAGACAGCGTCCGTAGTCAGCGCGCGATGATCCGGCCCCGGCGCTCCGGCCCGTAGACGGCCCGCCACGCCGGATGGGCCTGGAACAGACCGGCAAACAGGGCCTCCACCTCGGCCGCGTAAAAGGGCCGCACCTTGCGGTAGATGCGGGCCGTGACCGTCCGGGTCAGATGATAGACCTGCGGCAGGGGCTGATAGGCCCGGCCGATCCCGGTGCCGGTGGAGAGAGCCTCCGCCGGGCGCACGATCCCCTGCTGGTCGCCGGGCCGCAGATGGGTCTGCACGGGATCCGCCACCACGGCGAAGTCGGTCATCAGGCTGTCCGTGTCGAACAGGTCCCGGCTGTCCACCTGCGAGGCCATGTGCAGGTGACTGTCGAGGGCCTCCCCCGACACGCTCTCCAGCAGGCTGTCGCACAGCACCGGGCTGGAGGCGAACACCGACGCCGTGCCCCGTGGGCCGGTCAGCGTCAGCAGGTCCCGGCTCAGTCTCCGGTATTCGGCGGGGGTCTCCAGCCGCAGCGGATAGGCCGTCTCGGCCGCGAACAGCGGGGCCAGGGGGCGGATCGGGGTCACCAGCCCGTGCACGAAGCCGGCGACGCCCAGACCCGCCAGCGCGATGGCCAGCCCGACCCGCCCGGCCCCGAATCGGGCCAGCCAGCCCCAGACCACCGACAGACCGATGCCGGTCAGCAGCAGCAGGCCCATGGCGAGCGGCAGATAGTGGTGCGCGGCGAACAGCTGGACCGAGGCAAACATCCCGGCGCCCAGGGCGAAGGCGAGGCTGACGAACAGGGTTGCCCGGCGGGTCACCGGATCGATCAGACCGGCCACACAGCCGAGGGCGGCCAGCAGCAGGGGCACCGGCCCGAAATGTGCCCAGACCCGGACCAGATGCTCCCACGGGTCGGTCAGCTGATAGGCGCTGTAGGCGGCCCGGTACGAGGTGGTCAGGATCCGCAGAGCAAGGCCCCCCTGGACACCCAGCACCAACGCCGCCGCCACGCCGCCGATGACCCCGAGATGGCCCATCAGCCGCAGGGGCCAGACCGACGCCCCCGCGCCATCCCGGTCAGCCAAGGACCGCCAGACCCGGACGTGATCGATCAGGGCCCAGACGGCCGCCGTGATCAGGCACGACACGACGGTATAGGCGTACCAGCGCCGGCACAGGAACGGGAGCCAGACCAGAAGACCGAGCTGGACCAGGGACTCCCGCGTCTGGGGCTGGTTCAGGTCCGTGACGATGAGCCGCCGGACGAGCAGGAGCAGGGGCACGCAGCCGACGATGTCCGGCATGCCCGACAGGGTCGGGGCCCACAGGGGCACCGAGACCAGCGCCAGCCCGGACAGGCCCCATCCCCAGGCCCGGCGACCCGGACCTTCGCCGCGACCGGCCAGATCCCGGCAGACCTGCCCGAACACCAGGGCGGACGGCACGAGGTAGACGGCGACAAGGGCGGTGACGAACGCCGGGCGCGCAGGACCGGCCAGCGCCTGGACCGGCACCAAGAGATCGACGGCCAGACCGTTGTAGTCGGACCCGCGGACATCGGCGATCACGCCCGCCAGCCAGCCCGGCAGTCCCTGCCGCAGGACCTCGCCACTGGTGACATAGAGCTCCCAGAAGCAGCGGGCATCCCAGATGTAGCCGGGGTCCTCGCCCTGGACATAGGCCCGGGCGAACAGGCCGGCCGCCACGGCGAGGGCCAGCACGGCCAGGCCGGGGGCGATCCGGTTGCCCCATGGCCGCCCCGCCCCGCCGGCGCCGGCGCCGGGATCGGACGCGGGAAGATCTGTCATGCGCGAGCGCCTCGTCGGCCGGGGGCGGCCCCGGGAGACAGTGTGCCAACCCGGCTTGAAGTCCCGGTTAATGGGCGCGCAGTCAGCGGCGATTGCATTCGCCCGGCCGACTTGTAAAACACCGGTACGAAGTCGGCCGGTAAGCCCGGCCTCAAACGCGGCCCGGTAGCTCAGCAGGATAGAGCAGCGGTTTCCTAAACCGGAGGTCAGGGGTTCGAGTCCCTTCCGGGTCGCCA
>DAINBM010000161.1:0-6171 GCA_036732965.1 Caulobacteraceae bacterium
TCGGCATCTGCGGGGCCTGCTACGGGCGGGACCTGGCCCGGGGCACCCGGGTCAATATCGGCGAGGCGGTCGGCGTCATCGCCGCCCAGTCCATCGGCGAGCCGGGCACCCAGCTCACCATGCGGACCTTCCACATCGGCGGCACCGCCCAGGTGGCGGAACAGTCCTTCTTCGAGTCCAGCAATGACGGTGTGGTGAAGTTCGCCACGACCTCCACCGTGACCCTCGAGGACGGCGACCTGATCGCCATGACCCGGAACATGCAGATCATCGTGCAGGTGGATGGCAAGGACCGGGAGTCCTACAAGCTGCCCTACGGCTCGCGGATCAAGGTCAAGGACGGGGCCACGGTGAAGCGCGGGGCCCGCCTTGCCGAATGGGACCCGTACACCACCCCGATCATCACCGAAGTGGGCGGCAAGGTCCGCCTCGAGGACCTGATCGACGGTCTGTCGGCCCGCGAGGAAGTGGACGAGGCCACCGGCATCGCCAACCGGATCGTCGCCGACTGGCGCGCCAGCCCGCGGGGCTCGGACCTGCGTCCGGCCACGGCCGTGACCCTGGACGGGGCCTACCGCAAGCTGGCCAATGGCGGCGACGCCCGCTACCTGCTGCCGGTGGGGGCCATTCTCTCCGTCGGTGACGGGGACGAGGTGAAGCCCGGCGACGTGCTCGCCCGTCTGCCCACCGAAGGTGCCAAGACCCGGGACATCACCGGTGGTCTGCCCCGGGTGGCCGAGCTGTTCGAGGCCCGTCGGCCGAAGGACTGCGCGATCATTGCGGAAATGTCGGGTCGGGTTGAGTTCGGCAAGGACTACAAGAACAAGCGCCGCATCAAGATCACCCCTGAGGATGATGGCGAGGCGGTGGAGTTCCTGATCCCGAAGGGCAAGCACATCGCGGTCCACGACGGCGACTTCATCACCAAGGGCGAGTACATCATCGACGGCAACCCGGATCCGCACGACATCCTGCGGGTCCAGGGCATCGAGGCGCTGGCCGAATACCTGGTGAACGAGATCCAGGAGGTCTATCGCCTGCAGGGCGTGCCGATCAATGACAAGCACATCGAGGTGATTGTCCGGCAAATGCTGCAGAAGGTGGAAGTGATCGAGCCGGGCGACACGGGCCTGATCCGTGGCGACCATATCGACAAGCCGGACGCCGAACTGGAGAACCGCAAGGCCGAGGCCCGGGGCGGACGTCCCGGCATCTTCCAGCCGGTCCTCCTGGGCATCACCAAGGCCAGCCTGCAGACCCGCTCCTTCATCTCGGCGGCGTCGTTCCAGGAGACCACCCGCGTCCTCACGGACGCCTCGGTCCACGGCAAGTTCGACACGCTGGAGGGCCTGAAGGAAAACGTCATCGTCGGGCGTCTGATCCCGGCGGGAACGGGGGCCCAGCTGCGGTCCATGCAGAAGGTCGCAGCCAAGCGCGACGCGATGCTGGCCCAGGCCCGCGAGCAGTCCATCGAGAGCTTCCCGGCGGACCTCGCCGCGGAGATCGAAATGGCCGAGCAGACGGCCTCCGCCGAATAGGCGACGGCGGTTCCGACCACGAGACAGCGGCCTGGGGGGAGACTCCCGGGCCGTTTTCGTCGGTGGGCTATCTCGGCTGTGTCCCTGTGTGGGCCTCAGGCGGCAGGCAGCCGCCCCCGAGGTTCGCGCCGGGCCCGTCACAGGGAACGACCGGGGACGCGATGGGGCCCTCCCGCAGGGCCCGGCGCCGGGCATTGGCCGCGGCTTCCAGGTCATAGGCGGCGCGCTTGTCCGAAGGAACCGCATCCACGGCCATGCTGCGGCCTGCATCCCGGGCGAACGCGCCGAGGCAATGCTCACGCTCGGCAGCTGTCAGGCGGACATAGTCCTCATGGGCGCAGCCCACCGTGGCGCGCAGAACACCGCGGAGGCCGCCGCCGGTGGCCTCTTCCGGTTGACGCCCGTAGCCGGGGGGCAGACGGAAGCTGGGGGCTACGCCCGGGCGGACCGCGGCCGTGGCGGCGGGCGGTGCCGGGGCCGGCGGGGCAGAGGGCAGGGGGGGCGGCTTCGGGGTCTCGGCCTGCTGGATTTCCCGGACCTTCTCCTTCTCCTTCTCCTTGTCCTTCTCGCGATCCTTCTGCGCCTCCCGGACCAGCGTGGGGGCGGCCGCGGGCTCGGTGGGCAGCACCCGAGGCGGCTCCCCACGCGTCTGTTGGGGCACCGCAGGCGCGGGCGATGGTCCGGGCACCGGCGTCTGGTCGGGGGCCGGCGACGGGCGTTGGTTGGTCCGCGCCACCGGCGCGGGCTTCGGGACCGGGTCCGGACGTTCGGCCTTCAACCGGCGGAATTCCCGGGGCGGCCGGTAGATCTGCGGGGTGAGCTGAACCTCCACGATGGTCTCGGGCTCCGTCTCGGGACGGGGGGGGATGACCAGGTGGGGAGAGGCAAACCCGATGAGCAGAACGACGACGATATGCAGCGATGTGGCGGTGGCCACCGCCGTGCCGCGATCGCTCCATTGCCTTCGCGCCATTGGGTCTCGTCCGTTGATTGCCGCAGGTCATTGCGCGGGTCAGGCTCTCAGCCGCCCATGGCCGCAAGGTGGCGTGTCAGAGGGAAAAAGGCGAGGGCCCGGCGAGAGCAATTCGCCTCCCCGCGCAGCCCGGGCTCCCGGGGAGATCGCCGCGCTTGACCCCGGCCGCATTTGCGCATAACTACGCGCCTCTGTTTCGAGTCAGGGAACCGGTCCGCCGGAACTCTGGTTTCGACATCCGTGCTTGAGGGCTGTGCCCGCCGGAACGCCCATAGCGCGCGTCCCGGCCGGTTTCGTTGTTCCAAGGGCGGGCGTCAATGATCTCGCAGCCGATACCGACCCGTGCGGTCTCCAGGGCGACCTGAGGGAGCGTTCAAAAGAAGGATCCGCGGCGCGCCCGGCCGAAAGGCACAGCGTCGCTCTCGCCAAAGGACTGTCGTCAGAACCGATGCCTACAATCAACCAGCTGATCCGCAAGCCGCGCACGCCCCGCGTGAAGCGCAACAAGGTTCCCGCCCTGAAGGGCAGCCCGCAGCGCCGTGGCGTCTGCACCCGGGTCTACACCACCACCCCGAAGAAGCCGAACTCCGCGCTTCGTAAGGTGGCCAAGGTGCGCCTGACCTCGGGTATCGAAGCCGTGTGCTACATCCCCGGTGAAGGCCATAACCTCCAGGAGCACTCCGTGGTGCTCATCCGCGGCGGCCGCGTGAAGGACCTTCCCGGCGTCCGCTACCACATCCTGCGCGGCGTGCTCGACACGCAAGGCGTGAAGAACCGCAAGCAGCGTCGCTCGCACTACGGCGCCAAGCGTCCGAAGTAAGGATCATCTGAATGTCCCGTCGTCACCGCGCAGAGAAGCGCGAAGTCCTCCCCGATCCCAAGTTCGGCGATCTCGTCCTCACCAAGTTCATGAACTACGTCATGTACGAAGGTAAGAAGGCCGTCGCCGAGAACATCGTCTATGGCGCGTTCGACATCCTGGCCGAGAAGCGCCGGGACATGGATCCGCTCACCGTGTTCCACTCGGCCCTCGACAATGTGGCTCCGGCCATCGAGGTGCGCTCCCGCCGGGTGGGTGGTGCCACCTATCAGGTGCCCGTGGAAGTCCGTCCGGACCGCCGCCGGGCTCTGGCCATCCGCTGGCTGGTGAACGCGGCCCGCAAGCGGGGCGAGAACACCATGACCGAGAAGCTGGCCGGCGAACTGATGGACGCCTCCAACAATCGCGGCACCGCGGTGAAGAAGCGCGAAGACACCCACAAGATGGCGGAGGCGAACCGCGCCTTCTCCCATTATCGCTGGTAAACGCCTCGGTTCGTGCCGGTACGTGTCTGACAGCTATTCCTTGAGCGGGCGGTTTGAGCTAAACCGCCCGCGAATTGCGAGCAGACCGTACCTTCCGACCTGAACCGCCCGAGCTAACCGAACGACCTGATACGGCCCCAGAGCCTCCCCCCAGAGCCTGATCCAGAGCGAGCCCCATGCCCCGCAGCAACGCCATCGAAGACTACCGCAACTTCGGCATCATGGCCCACATCGACGCCGGCAAGACGACGACGACGGAGCGGATCCTCTATTACACCGGCAAGAGCCACAAGATCGGTGAAGTCCACGACGGCGCAGCCACCATGGACTGGATGGAGCAGGAGCAGGAACGGGGGATCACCATCACCTCCGCCGCCACCACCGCCTACTGGGCCGGCAAGCGCCTGAACATCATCGACACCCCCGGCCACGTGGACTTCACCATCGAGGTGGAACGCTCCCTGCGCGTCCTCGACGGCGCGGTGGCGGTGCTGGACGGCAACCAGGGCGTGGAGCCCCAGACCGAGACCGTGTGGCGTCAGGCCGACCGCTACAACGTTCCGCGGATCGTGTTCGTCAACAAGATGGACAAGATCGGTGCCGACTTCGACAAGTGCGTGGAGTCCATCCGCGACCGTCTGGGCGTGAAGGCCGTTCCGATCCAGATCCCCATAGGGTCCGAAGCCAGCCTGAAGGGCCTGATCGATCTCGTCCGCATGAAGGCGGTGGTCTGGGACAATGACGGTCTCGGCGCCAACTATCACGACGAGGAGATCCCGGCCGATCTGAAGGACAAGGCGGAAGCCGCCCGTCACTACATGATCGAAAACTCCGTGGAACTCGATGACGAGGCCATGGAGGCCTATCTGAGCGGCGAGGAGCCCTCCTTCGAAGTGATCCAGAAGTGCCTCCGCAAGGCGGTGCTGACCGGTGCCTTCTATCCGATCCTGTGCGGCTCGGCGTTCAAGAACAAGGGCGTGCAGCCCCTGCTCGACGCCGTGGTGGCCTATCTGCCGTCGCCGGTGGACATTCCGCCGACCAAGGGCATCGACTACAAGACCGAAGAGGAAGTGGTCCGCCGCGCCTCGGACGACGAGCCCCTGTCGATCCTGGCCTTCAAGATCATGGACGACCCGTTCGTGGGCTCGCTCACCTTCTGCCGGATCTATTCGGGCAAGCTGGAAACCGGCATGGGCCTGCTGAACTCGACCCGCGAGAAGCGCGAGCGGGTCGGCCGCATGCTGCTGATGCACTCCAACAACCGGGAGGACATCAAGGAAGCCTATGCCGGCGATATCGTCGCCCTGGCCGGCCTGAAGGACACCCGCACCGGGGACACCCTGTGCGATCCGCTGAAGAGCCCGGTCATCCTCGAGAAGATGGAATTCCCGGCGCCGGTGATCGAGATCGCCATCGAGCCGAAGTCCAAGGCCGACCAGGAAAAGCTGGGCGTCGCCCTGCAGAAGCTGGCGTCGGAGGACCCGTCCTTCTCGGTGTCCACCGACCTGGAAAGCGGCCAGACCATCCTCAAGGGGATGGGCGAACTGCACCTGGACATCAAGGTCGACATCCTGCGCCGGACCTACAAGGTCGAGGCCAATGTCGGTGCGCCGCAGGTGGCCTATCGTGAAAGCCTCGGCAAGAAGGTGGAGATCGACTACACGCACAAGAAGCAGACCGGTGGTACCGGCCAGTTCGCCCGCGTGAAGATCATCTTCGAGCCGGGTGAGCCGGGCTCGGGCTACCAGTTCGAGAGCGCCATCGTCGGCGGGGCCGTGCCGAAGGAATACATCCCCGGCGTGACCAAGGGCATTGAATCGTCGAAGGATAACGGCCTCCTGGCCGGGTTCCCTCTGATCGACTTCAAGGCCACCCTGATCGATGGTGCCTATCACGACGTGGACTCCAGCGTGCTGGCGTTCGAAATCGCGGCCCGCGCGGCCTTCCGCGAACTGCGGGAGAAGGGCGCCCCGAAGCTGCTCGAGCCGATCATGAAGGTCGAGGTCCTGACCCCGGACGAATATCTGGGCGATGTGATCGGTGACCTGAACAGCCGGCGCGGCCAGATCCAGGGCACCGACCAGCGCGGGAACGCCCAGGTGGTGTCGGCCTATGTGCCGCTCGCCAACATGTTCGGTTATGTGAACAACCTCCGTGGCATGAGCCAGGGTCGGGCCCATTTCACCATGACCTACGACCACTACGAACAGGTCCCGCAACACGTGGCCGACGAAGTCATCAAGAAATACGCGTAACTCCCAACCCGTCTAGAGGCCCCGCGTCGGGCCGGAGCTTGAGAAATGGCCAAGGAAAAGTTTGAACGTAACAAGCCGCACTGCAACATCGGCACGATTG
>DAINBM010000162.1:0-6151 GCA_036732965.1 Caulobacteraceae bacterium
CAAGGGCCAGCCCGGCGGCGCGATCGACGGCCTCGGTCCGACCCTCGCCCATGGGGCGGTCTATGTCATGTCCGGCTTCGACGGCGCGGCCCGGGTCGGCGGCAACGGCATGAACGTGCTCCTCGCCTATACGGTGGATGGCCGCTGATGCCCGCTTGCGATCGCCGTTCAAGTCCCCGCCTCCACGCCTCCAGCCCACCGTCCCCGGGAGATCGCCCCATGCTCCGTCCCCTTCTTGCCGCCAGCCTTGCCGGGACCGTGACCCTGGTCGCCCTTGTGGCACCGGCCGCCGGTGCGGCGGACCGGCCCTGGTCCGCCCCCCGCCTCTCCTTCGGCCAGCCGGACCTCGGCGAGACCTGGAGCAATGTCAGCATGACCCCGGAGAGCCGCCCGCCCGCCCTCGGGGCCAAGGCAACCTATACCCGGGAGGAGGCCCTCGCCATCGAGCGGGCCTCGCAGAAGGCACTGGCCGCCGCCAACGAGAAAACCGATCCCAATGCCCCGCCGCCCACCGCCGGAGGGGATCGCCCGCCCGCCGGCACCCGGCCCGAGTTCGCCCTCGCCGGCGGCAATGTGGGAGGCTACAACGCCTTCTGGCTGGACCCCGGCAACGCGATCATGCGCGTGCGGGGCGAGCCCCGGACCTCGATCCTCACCACGCCGGACGGGCGGGTTCCCCCGGTCATCCCCGGGGCACAGCGATCGTCCGAATGGGGCCGGGGCATGGGCAGCTTCGACAATCCCGAGAACCGCTTCCTCGGCGAGCGCTGCATCATGAGCTTCGGCCGCAATGCCGGCCCGCCAATGCTGGCGAACGGCTTCTACAACAACGACTACCAGTTCATCCAGACGCCGGACGCCGTCGCCATCATCGTCGAGATGAACCATGACGTGCGCTACATCCGGCTGAACGCACAGCACCGGGCGGATGATTACCGCCCCTGGATGGGGGACAGCATCGGTCACTGGGAGGGCGACACCCTGGTGGTGGAGACGGACCACATCCCCGAGGCCCAGGCCTATCACGGGTCATGGAAGGCCCTGAAGGTGACCGAGCGGTTCACCCGAACCGCCCCGGACCGGCTGCTCTATCAGTTCACCATCGAGGATCCGACCCTGTGGGCCGCGCCCTGGGGCGGGGAATACGAGTTCTCGCCGCTGAAGGGGCAGGTCTACGAATACGCCTGCCACGAGGGCAACTATGCCCTGCGCAACATGCTCGCGGGTGCCCGGGCAGAAGAGAAGCGTGCGGAAGAGAAGCGCGCGGAAGAGGCACGGGCCGCGGCGAAACACTGATCGCCGCGGCCGCGCATCGGCCCGCAAGCCGGGTCAGAGACCCAGCAGGGCCTTGGCCATGATGTTATGCTGGATCTCGTTGGATCCGGCATAGATCGAGGTCTTGCGGTAGTTGAAATAGGACCCGGCCACGGTCCAGGCATGCTCCGGACCCGGCTTCATCTCGTTGGAGCCCAGTTCCGCCAGCCCGTCACCCACATAGGGGGTGGCATAGAGTCCGGCCGCCTCCAGCGCCAGTTCGGTGATGGCCTGCTGGGTCTCCGAGCCCTGGCACTTCAGCATGGACGACATCGCCCCCATCCGCGCGCCGGACTCCCGGCCGGAAAAGGCGCGAAGCTCCGTGGCGTTCAGGGCCTCGATGCGCATCTCCATCTCCGCCAGCTTGCGGCGGAAGTCCGCATCCTCGATCATCCGACCGCCGCCATCGGACAGTTCCTTGGCGGCGATCTTCTTGACCTTCTTCAACTGGGCGTTGAGGCCCGGCGCGTAGGCGTTGCCGCGCTCGAACTCGAGCAGGTACTTGGCATAGGTCCAGCCCTTGCCCTCCTCGCCCACGCGGTTGCGCACCGGCACGCGGACATTGTCGAAGAACACCTGGTTGATCTCCTGCAGCCCCTCCAGCGGAACCTCCAGGGTCGGCAGGGCGCTGACCGAGATGCCCGGCGTGGACATGTCGACCAGCAGGAACGAGATGCCGTCCTGGCGCTTGGCCTCCTGGCTGGTGCGGACCAGACAGAAGATCCAGTCCGCGTGCTGGGCGAGCGTCGTCCAGATCTTGGAGCCGTTCAGGACATAGTGGTCCCCGTCCCGGTCGGCCCGCATCTGCAGGGCGGCGAGGTCCGAGCCGGAGCCGGGCTCGGAATAGCCCTGGCACCACCAGGTGTCGAAGCTGCGCATGGCCGGCAGGTGCTCGGCCTTCTGCTCCTCGGACCCGAAGGCCATCAGCACCGGGGCGCACATGCGCACACCGAAGGGGATGGTGGGCGGGACATTGGCCATGGCCATCTCCGTGCCCCAGATATAGCGCTGGGTGGGGGTGAAGCCCGGACCGCCGTATTCCTCCGGCCAGTCCACGGCCAGCCAGCCCTTGGAGGCCAGCTTCTTCTGCCAGCGGGTGAGGCGCGCCTTGTCGAGATACCCGTTGCGGCTCAGGGACATGGCGAGGCGCAGGTCGTCGTCATATTCGGCGGCGATCCAGGCTCTGACCTCTTCGCGGAAGGCTTCATCCTCGGGGGAGAACTGCAGGTCCATGGCGGGGGCATACTCGTGACAGGAGGGATCCGGGCCGGACCCGAGGCCCGACGGCGAAAGTCGGCACGAGAGGGCGCAACCGACATGAAGGCAAGATAGGATGCACCATGCGGGCTGGCAACGGCCGGGACAGGTGGAGAAAGAACCGATGCCGCGGACGCCCCTCACCCATGGACTGGCCCTTGGGCTGATGGCCCTGTGCGGACTGGCGCAGCCGGCGGCCGCGGCGGTGGAGCCCCCGGACCCGCTGCGCCTCAACCAGATTCAGGTGATCGGGACGCACAACAGCTATCACGCGGGTCTCACCCCCGGGATCGCGGCCCTGCTGCGGCAGAAGAACCCGAAGGCCGCCGACGAACTGGACTACAGCCATCCCTCCCTCACCCGCCAGCTGGACGGTGGGGTGCGGCAGCTGGAGCTGGACATCTATGCCGACAGCCAGGGTGGCCGCTTTGCCCACCCCTTCGGGGCCGCCATGGCCGGCAAGGATGCCCCGCCCTTTGACCCGGACGGGGTCATGCGCCGTCCGGGTCTCAAGGTGCTGCATCTGCAGGACATCGATTATGTGAGCACCTGTCAGCCCTTTGTGGGCTGCCTGTCGGAGATCCGGGCCTGGTCCCTGGCCCACCCCGGCCACGCGCCCCTGTTCATCCTGGTGGAGACCAAGACCCAGCCGCCGATCCCCGGCGTGCCCATGGTCGCGCCGGAGCCCTTCACCGCCACAGCCCTCGACGCGCTCGATGACGAGATCCGCTCGGTCTTCCCGCGGGAGGCCCTGCTCCTGCCCGATGATGTGCGGGGGGCCTGGCCAACCCTTCGGGAGAGCGTGCTTCACGGGGGCTGGCCGACCCTGGCCGCCGCCCGGGGCAAGGTGGTCTTCCTCCTCGACCAGACCAATGTGACGGCCACCTACACCGCCGGGCACCCGTCCCTTCGGGGGCGGGTCCTGTTCACCAATGCCGATCCCGCGGCCCCGGACGCGGCCTTCGTGGAGCGCAATGACGGCCCCGCGGCGGAGATCGCCGATCTGGTCCGGCAGGGATTCCTGGTCCGGACCCGCGCCGATTCCGACACCCACGAGGGGCGGACCGGCGAGACGTTGCGCCGCGATGGCGCCCTTGCCAGTGGGGCCCAGCTGGTCAGCACCGACTATCCCGCCGCCGAACCCGCCCGCTGGACTGGCTACAGCGTTGCCCTGCCGGGTGGCGGGGCCCTGCGGTGCAATCCGGTAAACGCCCCGGCGACCTGCCGGGAGGCCGGGAAATAGCGCGTGCCCGTGCATGGCAAGGCCTGTGTGACGCGCATTGAAACCCGCTCGCGGTGGCGCTAGACCGCAAGGATACCGGAGGCGGCGCCAGGGTCGCGCACCGGAGAGGCGACCCGTGGCATGGTGACAGACGAAGTGCCCGAGATCTGGCGTGATCTCCCCCGCACCCGGTCGCTCGATGCCCTCGACAGGCACCGCTTCGAGGTCGAGGTCCTGGCGGCACACCGCCCCTGCATCCTGCGCGGACAGGCCGCCGACTGGCCGATCGTCACGGCCGGACGGGCCGGACCCGAGGCTCTGGATACCTATCTTCGCCGCCACGCCACCGACCGGACCGCAGAACTGTGGGTGGGACCGGGGGCCCTCGACGGGCGCTTTCGCTACACGCCCGACTTCCGGGCGATGAACTTCGAGCGACGACTGGCCACGATCCCGCAGATCTGTGAACTGCTGAAGGCCTGCCGCGGGGAACCGTCCCCGCCGTCCCTGTTCGCCGGTGCCATCTACCTGCCCGACGTCCTGCCGGGCATCCTGCCGGAGCTGCCCCTGCCGCTGCTGGCCGAGACCCAGAGCCGGGTGACGTCCCTTTGGATCGGCAATGGCAGCCGTACGGCCGCGCACTACGACCGTCCGCACAACCTCGCCACGGCGGTGGCGGGAGCACGGACCTTCCTGCTGTTTCCCACCGCTCAGGTGCGCAATCTCTATGTGGGTCCGGTGGACTTCACCATTGCCGGCCAGGCGATCAGCCTGGTCGACTGCGAAAACCCCGATTACGACCGGCATCCGAGGTTCCGGGACGCCCTCGCAGCGGCGGAGCTGGCGGTCCTGACCCCCGGGGACACGCTCTACATCCCGCCCCTGTGGTGGCACTATGTGCGCTCTGTGGACCCGATGGGGGCCCTGGTGAACGCGTGGTGGATGGCCGAGCCCGCAGACCGGCTGAGCCCGATGGACACGCTGATGCATGCCCTTCTCACCCTGCGCCACCTGTCCCCGGAGGAGCGGGACGGATGGAAGTCCATCTTTGCCCACTATGTGTTCGAGGCGGATCCCGCCGACCTTGCCCACATCCCGCCGCAGGGACTCGGTGTCCTGGGCGAGATGGACGAGGCCGCACGGGGCCGTCTGCGGCGATATCTGGCCGACCAGCTCGGCCGAAAGACCTGAGGCCGCAACCGCGGGAGGCGGTGCTGTGCCGGGTCAGTCGGCACCGTCCGCCGCTGCCAGCCCGTCGAGGAAGGCGTCGGCCTCGGCCACCAGGGCGGCCTTGCGGGCGTCCGGCCAGCCCGCCAGGGTCCGGTAGGGCATGCCGAGCCGCGGATTGCCGGACAGCCGGCCCTCGTTGCGGATCAGGAAGGCCCAGTACAGATAGTTGAACGGACAGGCCTTCGGTCCCGTCTTCTGCTTCACGTCATAGGCGCAGCCGCCGCACAGGTCGGACATCTTGTCGATATAGGCCCCCGACGCGGCATACGGCTTGGAGGCCATCCGTCCCCCGTCGGCGAAGACGGCCATGCCCAGGGTATTGGGCATCTCCACCCACTCGAAGGCGTCGGCATACACGGCCAGGT
This sequence comes from Caulobacteraceae bacterium, assembly GCA_036732965.1. Lineage (GTDB taxonomy): Bacteria > Pseudomonadota > Alphaproteobacteria > Caulobacterales > Caulobacteraceae > CAIMFV01. The sequence continues at coordinate 5,389 of DAINBM010000162.1, forward strand.
ACCACCGCTCGATCTCGCGCGGGGCCACCCCGGCCAGCAGCGCGAAATTGCCGGTGACCATCAGCCGCTGGATATGGTGGGAATAGGCGTGCTCCGCCGTGGTGGTCACCGCCTCACGGACACAGCGAAGGGCGGTCTGGCCGGTCCAGTAGAAGTCCGGCAGCGGGCGGTGGGCGTCCAGGGCATTCATGTCCGCATAGCCCGGCATCAGGGTCCAGTAGACGCCGCGCACATATTCCCGCCAGCCCAGGATCTGGCGGATGAAGCCCTCCACCGCGTTCAGCGGAGCCTTGCCGGACCGCCAGGCGGCTTCGGCGGCGCTGCAGATCTCCCGCGGAGACAACAGGCCGATGTTCAGGGCCGGGGCCAGCAGGGAATGGAACAGGAAGGGCGCGCCCGCCTTCATGGCGTCCTGATAGTCGCCGAAGTGCGCCAGGCCCCGGGTCAGGAAGTCGTCCAGCGCCGCCAGGGCATCGGCCCGGGTCACCGGCCAGCCGAAGGCCTCCAGTCCGCCGAAATTGTCCGGGAAGCGACGGTCCACGAGGTCCATCACCTCCCGGGTCACGGCATCGGGGACGAACCGCATCCTCGCCGGCGGCACGACGGAGGCGGGCAGGCGCTTGCGGTTCTCCTGGTCGAAGTTCCATTCGCCGCCCGCGGGCTGGTCACCCGCCATCAGCAGGCCCGTCTCCCGGCGCATCCCCCGGTAGAAGTGCTCCATCCGCCAGCCCCGTCGATCCTTCGCCCAGGCGGCGAAGCGGGC
>DAINBM010000163.1:0-6143 GCA_036732965.1 Caulobacteraceae bacterium
CAAGCCCGGCCAAGTCCGCAGATCCCTATCCGGGCTGATCCGTCCCGTGCCCCCCCGCGCATCCCTTTCGATCCTGATGGTGACCGCGGCACTGGTGACGGCGATCGGTGCGGGCGCGGCTATGGGACTGGCGGAGGAGCCGAAGGGCAGCAGCCCCTCCCTCGGGACCGCACCCGGCAAGCCCGTTGCCGCCAAGCCGGTCCTCGCCCGGGATTACTCCATCGGCACCCTGGCACCCGAGGACACCACGACGCAGCAGGCCGCGCCCGATGCCACGCCGCCCGCCGCCAACACCGCAGCCTCACCGCCCGCCAAGGCCCCCGATCCGCAGAAGCGTCCGCGCTATGCCGGGGCGATCCTGCAGGCCGTGGACAAGGTGACGGCAGAAACCCTGCGCTTCGAGGCGCATGTGGGACAGCCGGTCCGTTTCAAGGGGCTGGTGGTCACCGTCAATACCTGCGAGACGACCGCCCCGGACGAGGATGTGCCCGACTCCGTCGCGCACCTGTCGGTCCTGTCCCAGCCCGAGGGCGTGACCACGGCGGCCGCGCGGGACGCCTACCACGGCTGGATGTATGCCAACGCCGCCGCGGTGCACCCGTTCCAGCACCCGGTCTATGATCTCTGGCTGATCGCCTGCAAGGCGTCGGCCCCGGTTGCGTCCGCGGTCAGCCCGTAGAGGTCTGCAGGCAGGGCGATCGCCCGCTTGAGCAGGGCCCGGTAGGTGCGTCGCGGAACGGCCCGGACACCGAACTGCGCCAGGTGGTCGGTCAGGAACTGGCAGTCGAGCAACTGGAAGCCCCCGGCCCGGAGCCGGGCGACGAGGTGGACCAGAGCCACCTTGCTGGCATCGGTCTCCCGCGAGAACATGCTCTCGCCGAAGAAGGCTGCGCCGAGGCGCACGCCATAGAGCCCGCCGACGAGCACACCGTCCCGCCAGCTCTCGATGCTGTGGGCACACCCCATCTGTCGAAGAGCGGTGTAGAGGCGGCGGATCTCGGGATTGATCCAGCTGTCCGGGCGATCCGGCCCGCCGCCGGCACAGCCATCCACCACCGCTTCGAAGGCCGTATCGATCCGGATCTCGAACCGGTCCTGACGCACGGTCCGGGCCAGACGCCGGGTGATGTGGAAATCGTCCAGGGGCAGGATGCCGCGCTCCGGCGGATCCACCACATAGAGCGTCGGGTCGTCCCGGGACTCGGCCATTGGGAACACACCCTGGGCATAGAGGCTCAGGAGATCTTCAGCTGTGATGTCCGCGCTCATCTGGACAGACTAGCACGACCGCCCGCACCGGCCGAACCGGCGCGACGGCCGGTCAGGCCGCGCCCGTCTGCGCCTTGATCCACTGCTCGAGCCAGTGGATGTGGTAATCGCCCTGGATGATGTCGGGTTCCACCAGCAGGTCCTGGAAGAGCGGAATGGTGGTCTCGATGCCGCCGACGACCATTTCCGACAGACACCGGCGCATCCGGGCGATGGCTTCCAGCCGGTCGCGGCCGTGGACGATCAGCTTGCCCGCCAGGCTGTCGTAGTAGGGCGGGATCACGTAGCCGGCATACAGGGCCGAATCGAGCCGCACACCCAGTCCGCCGGGGGCGTGGAAGTCCGTGACCTGGCCCGGAGACGGGGTGAAGGTCCGCGGGTTCTCGGCATTGATCCGGCACTCGATGGAATGCCCCTCGAAGGTGATGTCCGCCTGGGTGAAGGACAGGGGCAGGCCGGCGGCAATCCGGATCTGCTCGCGCACGAGATCGATGCCGGTGATGGCTTCGGTCACAGGATGCTCCACCTGCAGGCGGGTGTTCATCTCGATGAAGAAGAACTCCCCGTCCTCGTACAGGAACTCGATGGTGCCGACGCCCAGATAGCCGATCTTGCGGATGGCCTCGACGACGATCTGGCCGATCTTGTCCCGGCCCGCAGCGTCCAGCGCGGGGGAGGGGGCCTCTTCCAGCACCTTCTGGTGGCGGCGCTGCAGGGAGCAGTCCCGCTCGCCCAGATGACAGACATTGCCGTGGCTGTCTGCGATCACCTGGATCTCGATGTGCCGCGGCTTCTGGAGATAGCGCTCCATGTAGACCGTGCCGTCGCCGAAGGCGGCCGCGGCTTCCGAGCGGGCGGTGGACACCGCCTCCAGCAGGCTGTCCCGGTCCTTGGCCACCTTCATGCCCCGGCCACCACCACCGGAGGCCGCCTTGATCAGGACGGGAAAGCCGATGGCCTCGGCCGCGGCGATGGCCTCCTCGTCGGTGGCGACGCCGCCGTCGGAGCCCGGCACCACGGGAATGCCCGCGTCCCGGGCGGCCTGCTTGGCGGTGATCTTGTCGCCCATCATCCGGATGTGCTCCGGCCGCGGACCGATGAAGGTCAGCCCGTGGGCCTCGATGATCTCGGCGAAGCGGGCGTTCTCCGACAGGAAGCCGTAGCCGGGATGCACCGCCTGGGCCCCGGTGATCTCGCACGCGGCGATGATCGAGGGGATGTTCAGATAGCTCTTGGACGCCGCGGCAGGCCCGATGCAGACGCTTTCGTCCGCGAGGCGCACATGCATGGCACCGGCATCGGCCTCCGAGTGCACGGCCACGGTGGCGATGCCCATTTCCCGGCACGCGCGGTGAACCCGGAGCGCGATCTCGCCCCGGTTGGCAATCAGGATCTTGTCGAACATGACGCGCGGCCTATTCGAGGACGATGAGCGGTTCGCCGAACTCGACGGGCTGGCTGTCGCCGACCAGAAGCTCGACCACCTTGCCGGCGCGGGGGGCCGGAACGGGATTCATGGTCTTCATGGCCTCGATGATCATCAGGGTCTGGCCCTGGGCCACCGTGTCGCCCACCTTGGCAAAGGGCTCTGCGCCCGGTTGCGGCTGGAGATAGACGGTTCCTACCATCGGCGACTTCACCAGGTCTCCGCTGCGGGCGGCCGGGGCCGCGGGCGCGGCGACTGCCGGGGCGACCGGTGCCGCAGCCGCGACCGGGGCGGGTGCCGCCAGCGGGGCGGCCGCAGCATAGACGGCCTGGGCAGGTGCCACGGTCAGCTCCCGGGCCACGCGGATCTTCAGGTCCCCGCGCTCGACCTCGATCTGGGTGAGGCCGGTATCCTTGAGGATGTCCGCAAGCCGACGAACCAGACGGGTATCAATGGGGTCGGCCGGAGCCTTCGGCTTTTCCGGAACGTCGGCCGGGTCCTTGTGAGCGCTCATTCAGTCACCTTGAGGTTTGGGCGTCTGCGGCCGCTGACCGGCTTGTGGCCAGTCGCGCGGCGGCTTCGACCGCCAGTTCATAGCTCGCCGGGCCGAAGCCCGTGATCTGGCCGGTGGCGGCCAGGGAGACGAAGGTATGCCGCCGGAACTCCTCCCGGGCGGCGGGGTTGGTCAGATGGCATTCGATGACCGGAATTGTCAAAGTCTTCAACGCATCCAGCAGGGCGATGGAGGTGTGGCCGTAACCTGCCGGGTTGAGCACCAGGGCACAGGCCTCGCTGCGGGCCTCGTGGATCCAGTCGATCAGAACGCCTTCATGATTGGATTGGCGGAACACGAGCTCGAACCCGAGCGACGCCGCCCGGGCCTCGGCCAGCGCACGCACCTGATCCAGCGTTGTCGTTCCGTAGAGATGCGGCTCACGCAACCCCAGCAGATTCAGGTTGGGGCCGTTGAGCACATGGATCGGTTTCGGCATAAGCCCTTGCTGGTCCATTCGATTCCAAGCCGCCCTTGTATCCCTGTGGCCAAACGGCCACAAGCACCTGTCTACGGATCGGAGAAACCGGGGATGCAACTTATCGTCAACGGCGAAGTCCGGCAGGTCCCGGGGGTGTCCACCGTGGCCGAGCTGGTCACGGCGCTCGGCCTTGACCGGCGCAAGGTGGCCGTGGAGCGGAACCTGGAGATCGTGCCGCGCTCCCTGCACGACGCGGTCCGGCTGGCGGACGGCGACCGAATCGAGATCGTCCAGTTCGTGGGCGGCGGCTGACATGGCGTGATCCGCGCTTTTCCCGCGAGGGGCTCTGGCATCCGAGGTCTGCCGGTTCTAGACACGGGCGAGTTCGTTTCACCCAGACCCGGGAGGCCAAGCCTTGTCCGCAGATGACACCTGGACCGTTGCCGGCCGCACCTTCCGGTCGCGCCTGATCGTCGGCACCGGCAAGTACAAGGACTACGCCACCAACGCCGCCGCCGCCGAGGCCGCGGGGGCGGAAATCGTCACCGTGGCCGTGCGCCGGGTCAATCTGACCGATCCCAGCCAGCCGATGCTGGTGGACTATGTGAAGCCGGACCGGTTCACCTACCTGCCCAATACCGCCGGCTGCTTCACCGGCGAGGACGCGGTCCGCACCCTCAGGCTGGCCCGGGAGGCCGGCGGCTGGACCCTGGTGAAGCTCGAGGTCCTGTCCGATCCCAAGACGCTCTATCCGGACATGGAAGAGACCCTGCGAGCCCTGAAGCTGCTGGTGGCCGAGGGCTTCGACGTCATGGTCTACTGCACCGACGATCCGGTCTATGCCCGCAAGCTCGAGGCCGCAGGGGCCGTGGCCATCATGCCGCTGGGGGCCCCCATCGGCTCGGGTCTCGGCATCCAGAACCGGGTGAACATCCGGCTGATCGTGGAGCAGGCCACGGTTCCCGTCCTGGTGGATGCCGGTGTCGGCACGGCGTCCGACGCCGCGATCGGCATGGAGCTGGGCTGTGACGCCATCCTCATGAACACCGCCATCGCCGAGGCGAAGGACCCCATCCGCATGGCGACGGCCATGAAGCACGCGGTCATTGCCGGGCGGCAGGCCTATCTGGCCGGACGCATGCCGCGGCGGATGTATGCGGACCCCTCCAGCCCGCTGGCGGGGTTGATCTGAAGGCGCACGCTCGCCGGGCTTGATCGGCTGCGGTCACATTCCCGCCGTGAACATGAATGAAATGAGGGGGATGAGATCATCTGCCGTTCATGTTCGACCGGCTAGGTTTCCCTTCGTCGATGCGGACCGCCGCTCGACACCCACGTTTTTTGCAAGCGCTGAAGAGGGCCACCACATGTCCAAGACAATCCTCACCGCGGGTCTCGTCGCGGCGCTCAGCCTGGGGGCACTGTCGGCTGCGACCGGTGCCTCGGCCCAGAGCTATGATTCTGCCTGCCGGAAGTCGAATTCCGCGCAGAACACCGAAGGCACGGTCGTCGGCGGTGTGGCCGGGGCGGTCATCGGCGGGGCCGTCAGCGGTCACCGGCAGAAGACCCAGGGCGCGATCCTGGGCGGTCTTGCAGGGGCCCTGCTCGGCAATTCCATTGCCCGGGCCAACGACCATCCGTGCCCCCCCGGCTATGAATACGCCCCGCCGCCTCCGCCGCCGCCCCCGCCGCCCCGCTATGTCGGCCCCCCGCCGGGTGACTTCTGGTACGGTGCGCCGGAAGAGCCGCACGAGCGGGTGGATTTCCTCCGCCACCGGGTGGAGCGGGATAATCGTGACGGCGTCCTGTCGCCCCGGGAATATGCGCATCTGAGCGACCGGCTCGATGATGTCGCCCGCCAGGAGCACGAGATGCGGGAGCGGAACGGCGGACGCCTGTTCCCCGAGCAGCGCGAGGCCCTGTTCCGCCGCCTGGCCGACATCGGTCACCGGGTCGAACAGGACGAGCGGGCCTACTGATCCTGACCTGTCCCTGAAACGAACCGCCCGCCGATCCAGAGGGACCGGCGGGCGGTTTCATTTCGACCGGGAAGGAAGGGGTCGATCAATCCTCGTCCATCTTCAGGGCGGCGATGAAGGCTTCCTGCGGGATTTCCACCTTGCCGAACTGACGCAGGCGCTTCTTGCCTTCCTTCTGCTTGTCCAGCAGCTTGCGCTTGCGGCTTGCGTCACCGCCATAGCACTTGGCCGTCACGTCCTTGCGCAGGGCCCGGACGGTCTCCCGGGCGATGATCTTGCCGCCGATCGCCGCCTGGATCGGAATGACGAACATGTGCGGCGGGATCAGGTCCTTCATCTTCTCGCACATGGACCGGCCCCGGGCCTCGGCCCGGTTGCGGTGGACCAGCATGGAGAGCGCGTCCACCGGCTCGGCATTCACCAGGATCGACATCTTCACGAGGTCGCCGGTGCGGTATTCCTCCAGCTGGTAGTCGAAGGAGGCATAGCCCTTGG
>DAINBM010000164.1:0-6107 GCA_036732965.1 Caulobacteraceae bacterium
GTCTGGTACTGCGCCTTCTTCTATGCCCAGTTCTTCATCGAGCGGGTGATCAAGACCCCGGGTCCCCTGGTGAACACCATCATGATCGCGGTGGTGATCTCGTCCGCGCCGCTCTACGTGTTCTTCGGCTGGCTGTCGGACAAGGTGGGACGCAAGATCGTCATGACCCTGGGCACGGCCGCGGCCACCCTCGCCCTGTTTCCCGGCTTCCACATGATCACCGAGGCGGCCAATCCCGCCCTGGTCGCGGCCCAGGCCCGGGCACCGATCACGGTCTATGCCGATCCGGCAGAATGCTCCCTGCAGTTCGACCTGATGGGCAAGGCGCAGTTCCGCTCGTCGTGCGACATCGCCAAGAGCGTGCTGAGCGGGGCGGGCGTGTCCTACACCAATTTGGCCGCCCCGGCGGGGACCGTGGCCGAGGTGCGGATCGCCGGCCAGACGGTGCGGTCTGCCGACGGCCGCAAACTGACCGGCGCGCCGCTGAAGGTCCTGCGTGGAGGGGTCGAGACACGGCTCATGCGGGCGCTCGCCGCGGCGGGCTATCCGGTGCAGGCCGAGGTCGCCCATGTGGACATGCTGCGAATCTATCTGATCCTGATGCTCTTCACCGTGGGGGCCACCGCCCTCTACGGCCCCCAGGCGGCGGCCCTGGTGGAGCTGTTCCCCACCCGCATCCGCTACACTGCGCTCAGCCTGCCCTACCATATCGGCACCGGCTGGGTGGGCGGGTTCCTGCCGGCCACGGCCTATGCCATGGTGGTGGCCAAGGGGGACATCTATTTCGGCCTCTGGTACCCGGTGATCGGCGGCACCCTGTCCGTGCTTGCCTTCGTGTTCCTGCTGCCCGAGACCCGCGGCCGGGACCTCAGCCTGTAGCGTCCGACCCTCAGGGCCCCTCGACGGCAATACCCCGTCGGCGAAGCACGGTGGGAAGGCTGTCTGGCCCGACCAGATTGGTGATGCCCACGACCACCAGCACCTTGCGGTCCCCGCCGGTCAGCCGTCCGATCTCGTCGGCCCACAGGCGATGCCGCTCCACCACGAAGGGGCCGTAGCTCTTCGGCGCGCGGGCGCGGAACGGCTGCACCACTTCCCGCTCGATCCGGGCCAGGTCCCCGGCCTGCCAGTCGGCCAGGTCCGGCTCGAGGGTGTCGATGCCCTGTTCCCGCCGGCTCATGGCGAATTCCAGATCGGCGATCTGCTCGTCCCGCGGCGATGCCGCCAGGGCCTGGAGATCATGCACCACCGTGTCGAAGGCATGCATCCGGACGCCCCGCGCCATGTGCGCCTTCACATAGCGCTCCACGCCGTTGCGGTCCTTGTCCTTCATCTTTTCCCCGAAGGCGAAGGTCAGGGTCAGGTCCGCCCACCAGGGCTGCAGCGGCTCGATCCGGGCCGCCGGGACGCCCAGCCGGACTTCCAGCCGCTTCAGCCGGGCCCGGCCCTCCGGCGACAGGAGGGGTGACAGGGTCTCGCCCTGCGGCAGGGAGCCCTGCATGCTGATGATGCCGAACAGGCGAAGGGTGGTGAGCGGCCCCGGCTTGTCGGGGCTCTCGAACCAGATGTCGTCGGCCTGGGCGAGCGCCGTATCGAAGGCCGGGGTCCGCCAGCCCCCCTCCAGCGGCGCATTCGGCGACGAGCCGAACAGGGTGATCTCGGCCCCGTGGGCGCCGTGTATCCTCCAGACCGGCGGCGCGGCACTGGCCGCCCCGGCACCGAACAGGGCCAGGCTGAAAAGGCATGCCAGCTGCCAGCGCCCACTCATCATCACGTTCCTCCCGACTTTCGACGACCCGCGCCGGATCAACTACGGCGAGGGTTGCGCCGAAGATGCACCCTCATCTCTGGCAGACCCGACAGAAGAAGGTGGACCGTCCCCCCTGGACGATGCGCTGCACGGTGCCATGACAGGCGGCGGTGGGACAGGGGGCATCCTCGCGCCCGTAGACACGGAAGGTGTGCTGGAAATAGCCCAGCGCCCCCTCGGCATCCCGGAAGTCCCGCAGGGTCGACCCCCCGGCCTCGATCGCCTCCGTCAGGACCTCGCGCACCACCTCCACCATCCGGGCGATGCGCTTCGGCCCCAGGGTCCCTGCGGGCTTTCGCGGATCGATGCCCGCCCGGTGAAGGGCCTCGCACACATAGATGTTGCCGAGCCCGGCCACGGTCCTCTGGTCCAGCAAAAGGGTCTTCACCCCCTGGGATCGGTCGGCGAAGGCCGCCCGCAGATGGACCGCATCGAACCGGGGGCCGAGGGGCTCGGGCCCCAGACTTCGGAACCAGGGGCTGTTGTCCAGCTGGTCCGTCCGGATCAGGTCCATGTACCCGAACCGGCGGGCGTCGTTGTAGGAGACCGTCGTTCCCGCATCGGTCACCAGCACCACATGGGTGTGCTTCGGATCCGCACCGGCGGCGTGGCGGAAGGCCCCGGGCGTCGCCCCCTCGATGGTGAAGCGCCCGGTCATGCCGAGGTGGGCCACCAGGGTCTCGCCGGTATCCAGGGACGCCAGCAGGTACTTGGCCCGGCGGTCCAGCCGCTCGATCCGGGCACCGGTGAGACGGGAGACGAAGTCCTCGGGCAGGGGAAAGCGCAGGTCCGGCCGGCGCTGCTCGACCCGGGCGAGCCGGGCCCCGGACAGGTGTGGGGCCAGGCCCCGTCGGACGGTTTCTACCTCGGGAAGCTCGGGCATGGAGGGGACTTACGGCCGCGCGGCCCCGGCGTCCAGCACGGACGGACGCGGGGCGCCCAGGACTGCGGTACGATCCTGCCGCCATCTCGGGATGACGGAGATTTTCATTGCTGAACCGGGCCAGATTCGCCAAAGCTCGACGGCATGATACCGCATGCACCAGACAGATTTGCCCGGGACGATCTCGCACGGATCGATGCGGGCAAGTACCAGGACGAGCGGGACGCCGTGCGGGGCCTACTGGCCCGGATGCCCCTCGACACCGACGACCGCGTGACCATCGCGCAGGATGCCGCGGACCTGGTGCGCGGGGCCCGCGCCGCCTCCCTCCGCAACGGGGTGGTGGAGAGCTTCCTGCAGGAATTTTCCCTCGGCACGCGGGAGGGGCTCGCCCTCATGTGCCTGGCCGAGGCCCTGCTGCGGACCCCGGACGACGAGACCCGCGATCGGCTGATCGCGGAGAAGATCGGCTCGGCGGACTGGGCGTCCCATGCCGGGCATTCGGACAGCGTCTTCGTCAATGCCTCCACCTGGGGCCTGATGCTGACCGGCAAGCTGGTGGAGGTGGATGACGATGCCCGCCGGGACCTGCCGGGCTTCCTGAAACGCCTCGCCGGCCGTCTGGGGGAGCCCGTGATCCGCCGGGCCGTGGCGTCGGCTGTGCGGATCATGGGGGAGCAGTTCGTGCTGGGCCAGACCATCGAGGCGGCCCTCGCCCGGGCGAAGCGGGACGGCTTCCTGTGCTCCTTCGACATGCTGGGCGAGGGGGCCCGCACCGCCGCCGACGCGGCGCGCTACGAGCGCATCTATGCCGAGGCCATCGCCAAGGTCGGTCAGCACCGGGGTGTTGTGCGGCCCGAGACAGGACACGGGGTCTCGGTGAAGCTGTCGGCCCTGTCACCGCGCTACGAGGCCACCCAGGAGGCGCGGGTGTTCGAGGAGCTCTATCCCCGGGTGCTGCGCCTCGCCCGGATCGCCCGGCACTATGACATGAACTACGCCATCGACGCGGAGGAGGCGGACCGGCTGGTCCTGTCGCTGAAGCTGATCTCGCGTCTGGCGGCGGAACCGGACCTGGGAGACTGGACCGGCCTCGGCGTCGTGGTGCAGGCCTATCAGAAGCGCAGCCCCGAGGTGATTGCCCACGTGGCCGAACTGGCCCGCCGCACCGGTCGGCGGCTCATGGTGCGGCTGGTGAAGGGGGCCTACTGGGACGCGGAGATCAAGCGGGCCCAGGTGATGGGCCGCCCCGACTATCCCGTCTGGACCACCAAACCCGCCACAGACCTCGCCTATCTCGTCTGTGCCCGGGCCCTGATCGACGCGGCGCCGCATCTCTATGCCCAGTTCGCGACGCACAACGCCCATACCCTGGCGGCGGTCCGGCACATGGCCGACGCGGCGGGTGTGCCGATCGAGCACCAGCGCCTGCACGGCATGGGCGAGACCCTCTACCAGGCGGCGGCCGACCGCTATGGCCCGATCACGGTGCGGGCCTACGCCCCCGTGGGCGGGCACGAGGACCTGCTGCCCTATCTGGTCCGCCGTCTGCTGGAAAACGGGGCCAATACCTCGTTCGTCCACGCCCTGACCGACGCGCGGGTGCCGCCGGAACGGGTGGCCGCCGATCCCATCACGGCCGTGGAGGCCCAACCCGACCGCCACCCGCGCCTGCCGGTCCCCCGGGACATCTACGGACCGTCCCGTCGCAATGCCCAGGGAGATGACATGAGCCTCGAGGCCGACCGCGCGCGACTGCTGGCCGCAGCCCAAGCCCTGTCGGGCCAGTCCATCGACTCCGGCCCGATCGTCGGCGGACGCCTCGGGGCAGCCGGTATCGGCGCACCGGTCCGATCGCCCAATGACCGCACCCGGATCGTCGGCCATGTGCGCGACGCCTCGAGCGCGGACATCGACGCGGCCTTCACCCGGGGGCGGAAGGCCCAGGCGGCCTGGGACCGCCTGGGCGGCGTGCGCCGGGCCGCGGTGCTCCGCGCCATGGGCGACGCCCTCGAGACAGCCCGGGACCGCCTCTGCGCCCTGGCAGTGCTGGAGGCGGGCAAGACCTGGCCGGACGCCATCGCCGAGGTCCGGGAGGCGGTGGACTTCTGCCGCTATTACGCGGCGGAGGCCGAGCGCCTGTTCGCCGGACCCACCGAGCTCCGGGGCCCGGTGGGGGAGGTCAACACCCACCAGCTGCACGGCCGGGGCGTGTTCGTCTGCATCAGTCCTTGGAACTTCCCCCTGGCCATCTTCACCGGGCAGATCGCGGCGGCGCTGGCGGCCGGGAATGCGGTGCTGGCCAAGCCCGCCGAGCAGACGCCGCTGATCGCCGCCGAAGCCGTGCGCCTGTTCCACGGGGCGGGGCTGGATCCGGACCTCCTGGCCCTGCTGCCCGGCCCGGGCGAGACCGTGGGCGCGGCCCTGACCGCCCATGCGGGCCTGGATGGCGTGGCCTTCACCGGCGGAACCGAGACCGCCTGGGCCATCAACCGGACCCTGGCGGCCCGGCGGGGCCCGATCGTACCGCTGATCGCCGAAACCGGGGGGCTCAACGGCATGTTCGTGGACACCTCGGCCCTGCGCGAGCAGGTGATCGATGATGTGATCGTGTCCGCCTTCGGCTCGGCCGGCCAGCGCTGCTCGGCGCTTCGGCTGCTGTTCCTGCCGCACGAGACGGCGGACAGCGTGATCGAGGGCCTCCGCGGGGCCATGGATGCCCTGCAGGTGGGCGACCCTGCCGACCCGGCGACCGATATGGGCCCGGTCATCGACGAGGCGGCCCGGACCGCCCTCGAGGCCCACGCCACCCGCCTGCAGGCGGAGGCCACCCACCTGCACCGGATCGTCCCCCGCGGACCGGCGGACGGACTGTACTTTGCCCCCCTGATGGCGGAAATCCCGTCCCTGGACCTGATCGAGCGGGAGGTGTTCGGTCCGATCCTGCACGTCCTGCGGTACGATCCGGAGCATATGGAGGCCACCGCCGCTGCCCTGGCCGAGAAGGGCTACGGCCTGACCCTGGGCGTGCATTCCCGCCTCGACGGCTTTGCCGAGAAGGTCCAGCGGCTGGTTCCGGCAGGAAATGTCTATGTGAACCGGTCGATCATCGGGGCCGTGGTCGGGGTCCAGCCCTTCGGCGGGGAAGGCCTGTCCGGGACCGGGCCCAAGGCCGGGGGCCCCTATGCCCTTCTGCGCTACGCCAGCGAGCGGGCCGTCAGTGTCAATATCGCCGCCCAGGGGGGCGATCCCGCACTTCTGAACCTCTGACGCCACAAGGTGAGCGACCGTGCGGTGATCGTGGCGGATGGACCGCCTCGGCCGCGGAGGCGGCGTCGACCAGACGACCTCAGCTGGCGAGCCGCATCTGCCGCTTGCGCTCCACCGATGAGGGAATGCGCAGGGCCTCCCGAT
>DAINBM010000165.1:0-6084 GCA_036732965.1 Caulobacteraceae bacterium
AAGTGTTCGCCTGGACGCCGGGGCCCCGGGCGACCTCGGCCACGTCGCCGCGGGCCCGCCAGACCAGATCGGGGTCTAGGGCGATGATCGAATAGCGTCCGCGCCAGGCCCCGCCCTCAACGGATTCATAGAGGAAGGCGTAGGGCTTGCCGTGTCCGAGCTTGAGATAGGCCGTGACCGGTGTCTCGAGATCGTCGATCAGCCGGGTCCAGACAATCTGGGCCTCTCCCCGCCGATAGACCTCGGCAAAGGCACCTGCGTCCGGGAGGGGGGCGTCGCTCATGCCGCAGGCTTGGGTGCCTTGGCGGACCCGCCCGTGGCATCCGTCACCACCGTGTCCGGATCCCCGCCGGCGGCCCCGCGGGCGCGCTTGAGATCAATGTGCGGCTTGACCATCGCACGGGCGGCCGTGCGGGTGGCCTCGGCGATCTGGCGGTTCACCGCACCGGCGGCACTGCGACGCTGCGCAACGGCCTGCTGGGCGATCGAGGCCGGATCGCCGGCTCCGGCCGAGTCGATGTGGATGATGGCCAGGCCATTGGGCAGCATGGCCTGCACCGTGTCACCGGTCTTGCCGGCAAAGACCGTTCCCACGAACTGCTGACCCAGCGCCTGGGCCGCGTTCTGGTCGGCGCGGGCCAGTCCCTTGATCTCGCTGACCTTGGCCCCGCTGGTGGCGGCCAGAGCCTCAAGGCTCTGTCCCTTCTTGGCCCGGGCGATCAGGTCCGTCCCGCGCGCCTGGAGGCGCTTCAGCATGTCCTGCTGCGCCACCTGTCGGGTGAGGGGGGCGCGGATCTCGTCGAGGGTGAAGGGGGCCTGCGGATTGATGGCCTCGATCCGGATCGCGTAGTACTCGCCCGGTGCCACTTCCTCGACCCCTTCGGTCTCCGCCCCCTTGGCCATGGTGAAGGCCTGTTGCAGGAACTTGGGTGGCAGCTGCAGCTGCTGGCCGCCACCTGTGTGACCGTCCTTGGTGATCGGGGGCAGCTGCACCACCTGCGCACCGACCTTGTTGGCGGCATCCACCAGATGCGTACCGCCGGAGTGCAGGTCATCGAACTTCTTGGACATCTCGAGGGCCTTTTCCGCCGAGAGCGCCTTGCGCGCCTCGGCGACCAGCTTGTCCTTCACCTCCGCAAAGGTCGCCTCGTGGCCCGGGGTCATGTTGACCACCTTGACCACGGCCCAGGCGAGGGCCCCCTGGATCGGACCCGAGCTTTCCCCGGCCTTCAGGCTGAAGGCCGCATCCGCGACCTTGGGGTCGGAAATCCGCGACTTGGGCGTATTGGTCAGGACCATCGGCGCCGCGACGCCCAATGCCTTGGCCACCGCAGCGGGTGCCTCGCCCGCCTTGATCCGGCGCGCGGCGTCTGCCGCCTGGGTGCCGTTGGACAGGACCAGCTGTTCCACACTGCGGAGTTCCGGCTTCGACAGGCTTTCCTTTTCGAAGGCAAAGCGCTTCTGCAGGTCCGCCGGATCCGGCGTCAGCGTGGCGGCGAGCTGGCTTGCCGAGAACCGCGCCAGGGTGATGATCCGGGTCTCCGGCTTGATCAGCTGGGCGGCATGGTCCTTCATGAAGGCGGTCAGCTGGGCGTCGGTCGGCTGCAGCGGCGGTCCCAGGGTCTGGGGCGTGACCACGAAGAAGTGGACGCTGCGGTTCTCCTGGCCATAGGCCGCGGTCAGGGCGGAGTAGACGAGGGGGGTGGTCATGCCGGCCCCGAGCCCGGCACCGAAATGGCTCTGGGCCAGCTGGTCGCGCAGCCCGCCCTCGAAATCCTCCGGCGTCAGGCCGTTCTGTGCCAGAAACGCCTTGTAGGCCTTTTCATCGAACCGCCCGGTGACGGGGTCGAGGAAGCGCTGGCCCTGGCTGCGCACACGTTCGGCGATCAGCCGGTCGGACGGGCGGATGCCCTCCCGGTTCAGGAGCTCGGCCACGGATTCCTCGATGGCGACCTCGTCGGCCAGGCGTCCGTCGATATTGGCCTTGAACAGGGCGTCGGACGGCACCGGCTGACCCTGCTGCTGGTCGATCTGCTTGTGATAGGTGTCGAAGAACTGACGGAACTTCGCCGAATTCACCGACCGGGAGCCGGCTTCGACGACGGTGTCCTTCACATTGCCGATGCGCGACACGCCCTGCACACCGAACCCGACCAGGGCCAGCAGGAGGAGCACGAGAATGCCCTTGGCGAAGATCGTGTTCGAAAAGGCGCGGATCTGGGCGAGCATGGGCGGAGGCGACCTTGTCATCTGGAAACGGGCCGAACGCCCGAGGGGATGGAGACGCCGTCTGCGGTCCATCGCCCCTAGTCTAGATCGGCACCTATAGATGACCCGGGGAGGCGGCATCAAGGCCGCATCCGGCGGATCCCACCATCATCACGCGCAACCGGTCGACAGGCGCGGCTGTTTGTCATAGCGCTTGCGGACACCGAACAGAACGACAGCAGCGCAGGAAGAGTTGGGGGGCAATGGCGACCGTACGCAAGCTCGTGGCCGGAAACTGGAAGATGAATGGCCTTTCCGACCAGATCGTCGAAGCCGTCAAGGTCGCCGAGAGCCTCGCCCAGACCCCGGCGGGCGTCCGGGTGGCGATCTGCCCGCCCAACATCCTGGTCCATCGCATAGCCGAACGCCTGGCCCGGACCGTGGTGGAGGTCGGGGCCCAGGATCTGCACTGCGAGGCCGCCGGAGCCTATACCGGCGACACCTCCGGGGAGATGCTGCACGATGCGGGGGCGCGTCTGGTGATCATCGGCCATTCGGAGCGGCGGGCCCATCACCGGGAAGACGACGCCGCCGTGGCCGCCAAGGTCTCGGCCGCCCTGCGCGCGGGTCTCGAGCCGATCATCTGCGTGGGCGAGAGCCTCGAGGAGCGGCAGGGCGGCCGGGCGCTGGCCGTCGTCGAATCCCAGCTCGCCGGATCGCTGCCGGACAGCCTCGACGGTCGGGCCTTCGTCATCGCCTACGAGCCGGTCTGGGCGATCGGCACCGGCCTCACACCGACTCTCTCCGAGATCGAGGCGGTTCACCGGGCGATCCGCAAGGCGCTTGTGGCGCGCTTCAGCAACGGTGCGGCGCGGCCGATCCTCTACGGCGGGTCGGTGAAGCCGGCCAATGCCGCGGAGATCCTGAACGCGGACGAGGTGGGGGGCGCACTGGTGGGCGGAGCCTCCCTCAAGGCATCGGATTTCCTGCCGATCGTCCGGGCAGGGGCCTGACCGCAGGCCGTGCGGATCGCTATGGCCTTCCCGCGGCTTGAGTGTTAGATGCTGCCGCTTGATGTCCGCCGGGGACGGGTCGTCCGCCCGGCACGGGCATCTCATCTGTTCAATGGACCGTTCCTGATCCCATGTTGCTCGGCATTCTTCTCGCGATCCTGATCGTCATCTGCGTCGCCCTGATCGGCGTCATCCTCCTGCAGCAGTCGGAAGGCGGCGCACTGGGCATGGGTGGTGGCCAGACCGGCTTCATGAGCACCCGCGGTGCCGGGGACCTTCTGACCCGTACCACCTGGATCCTGGCCGGCATGTTCTTCGTCATGTGCCTGCTGCTGACCATCGTGTCGAACCACATGAAGTCCACGGGATCGGTGGTGGAGACGCTGAAGGCCGGCGCACCCGTCGTGCCGGCGGCCCCCGCCCGGACCGCGCCGGCCTCCGCGTTCGATGCGCCCAAGCCGCAGGTCGAGGCCCCCCCCGCGGACCCGTTCGGCAATCTGTCCGGAGCCAAGACCCTCGGTGGTCCGGCCGGCAAGCCGACGAACGAGCCCGCGAAGAAGTAGAATTTCGATATCGTCCACAGCCATTCCGGTCCACCGGACCACAACAGGGGTCCGGACGCATCGGTCTGGACCGAATCAGGCATAAGCTGGAGCCCCATGGCCCGCTACATTTTCATCACCGGCGGCGTGGTGTCCTCCCTCGGAAAAGGCCTCGCTTCGGCGGCGCTTGGCGCGTTGCTTCAGGCACGCGGCTACAGGGTTCGCCTGCGCAAGCTCGATCCGTACCTCAACGTCGATCCGGGGACGATGAGCCCCTATCAGCATGGGGAAGTGTTCGTCACCGACGACGGGGCGGAGACCGATCTCGACCTCGGTCATTACGAGCGCTTCACCGGCGTGTCGGCGACCCGGGCGGACAACATCACCACGGGCCAGATCTACAAGACCATCCTGGAGAAGGAGCGTCGCGGCGATTATCTCGGGGCCACCGTCCAAGTCATTCCCCACGTCACCGACGAGATCAAGCGCTTCGTCCTGTCCGAGGCCCTGGCCGAGGACGGGAAGGAGGCCGACTTCGTGCTGGTGGAGATCGGCGGCACGGTGGGTGACATCGAGGGCCTGCCGTTCTTCGAGGCCATTCGCCAGCTGGGTCAGGAACTGCCCCGCGGCCACGCGGTCTACGTCCATCTGACCCTGCTGCCCTTCATCAAGACCGCCGGGGAGATGAAGACCAAGCCCACCCAGCACTCGGTGCGGGAACTGCGGGCCATCGGCATCCAGCCGGACATCCTGCTCTGCCGCTGCGAGCAGCCGATCCCGCCGGAGGAAAAGCGCAAGATCGGGCTGTTCTGCAACGTCCGCGAGTCCGCGGTGATTCAGGCCATGGACTCCGCATCCATCTACAACGTGCCGCTCGATTACCATCAGGAGGGACTGGACCGCGAGGTTCTGGCCGCGTTCGGGATCGAGACGGCACCGGAACCGGATCTCACGCGCTGGATCTCCATCGCCGACCGTCTCGCCCGTCCCGACGGTGAGGTCACCATCGCGGTGGTGGGCAAGTACACGGTGCTCAAGGACGCCTACAAGTCGCTGATCGAGGCCCTGGTCCACGGCGGCGTGGCCAACAACGTCAAGGTCAATCTAGACTGGGTGGAGAGCGAGACCTTCGAGGGCGAGCCCGGGGCCGCTGCGGCCCGCCTCGAGGGCGTTCACGGCATCCTGGTCCCCGGCGGCTTCGGCGAGCGGGGGGCGGAAGGCAAGATCCGCGCGGCCCAGTTCGCCCGGGAACGCGACGTCCCCTATTTTGGCATCTGCTTCGGGATGCAGATGGCGGTGATCGAGGCGGCCCGGAATCTCGCCGGCCTGCCCGACGCCTCGTCCACGGAATTCGGCCCGACCCCGAATGCGGTGGTGGGGCTGATGACCGAATGGGTGAAGGGCAACGAGCGGGAGGTCCGCCGCGCCGGGGATGATCTGGGCGGGACCATGCGGCTGGGGGCCTACAAGGCGCATCTGGCGGAAGGGTCCCGGATCGCGGAGATCTATGGCGCGACGGAGATCTCCGAGCGTCACCGGCATCGCTGGGAAGTGAACACCGCCTATCGCGAGCGGATCGAGCAGGTCGGGCTGAAATTCCGGGGCAATTCGCCGGATGGTCTGCTGCCCGAGACGGTGGAGCGGGAGGATCATCCCTGGTTCATCGGCGTCCAGTATCACCCCGAACTGAAGAGCCGTCCGTTCGCGCCCCACCCGCTGTTTGCCAGCTTCATCGCGGCGGCGGTGGAACAGAGCCGTCTGGTCTGACGACCGATCTGGAGAAGGGATCGGCTTGCCTCTTGCATCCGGCGGCTGATTCCGTCATAACCCCGCGCTCACACGGCGGCTCTCACAGGCCGCCGTGACCGTTTTTTCCGATGGGGCGCCTGCCTCGTCCTGAACACGAGACCTGAAACCATGGCCGTCCCCAAGCGGAAAACCTCGCCCTCGCGCCGGAACATGCGTCGTTCGCACCACGCGCTGACCGCCAATGCCTATACCGAAGACAAGGACACCGGCGAACTGCGCCGTCCGCACCATATCGACCTGAAGACGGGCATGTACCGCGGTCGCCAGGTGCTGACCCCGAAGGAAGACTGACCTGTCACTTCCGGTTTCCGGGTGACATTTCACGCGACGTTCTGAAAACTCCCGTCTGGCCTTGTGCCGGCGGGAGTTTTTTCATGGCTGGCCGGGGCGGCTTGGTCGACCGCCCCGAAGACCTCTGCCTCCTCAGGCCTGGGTGCGACCCCTGGCCTGGACCTGGGCGCGGCGGGCCTCCACGGCTTCCGGCGTGACGGCGGCGTTGAGGGCCTTGGTGG
>DAINBM010000166.1:0-6071 GCA_036732965.1 Caulobacteraceae bacterium
CGCAGGGTCCCTGTTCGGCGGAGCGGCCTCGGCGCGGCTGGTGCGCCGGGGGATGACGCCGGTGCGGGCGCGCCTGACCCTGATCAGCGGGGCGGCGGTGGTGGCCCTGGCCATCCTCGGCTCCCTGGGAGCCTCCGGCCCGCTGATCGCGGCAACCCTGATCGGCGTGACCCTCGCGGCGCACCAGACCGTCTCGGTCAACCTGTTCGCCCTGATCGGCGACGTGACCCCCGCAGATCGGGTGGGATCGGTGACCAGCCTCAGCGCCCTGTTCGGCAATCTGGCGGGCATGGGCATCGTGGCCCTGGCCGGTGCCATCCTGCAGGCGAAGATGGGCTATGGCCCCCTGGTGACCCTCGCCGGCCTGTCCTATCTCGCCGCAGCCGGATGGCTGTGGCTGTGCCTGCCCCCGGAGGTCAAAGGCTCGCGCCCTCCCGCAGGAAGAACGGCGGCTGGTCCAGCGGGGCCGGGACGGTGACCGTCCGGCCACCGGCATAGACCTCCCCGGTCCAGCCGTTGCGCCAGTCCGTCCCGGCGGGCAGCCGCACATCCCGCGTCGTGGCCCCGGGTGCCACCACCGGCGCGACCAGAAGGTCCGGCCCCAGCATCCAGTCCGTCGCCTCGGACCAGCACCAGGCCTCGTCCGGGAAGTCATAGAACAAGGGCCGCACCACCGGCTCATACCGCTGGCGATAGTCCGCCAGCAGACGGGACAGGCGGGGAATGATCCGCTCCCTGAAACGCATCAGGCTGCCGACGGCGTCCCGGACCTCCCGATGCATCCACGGTTCATTCACCGTGCCGTCGTCGTTCCATGAGTGGATGGAGAAGCGCGGCATGAACACACCGAACCCCACCCAGCGGGCAAACAGTTCCGGGTCCGGACGGGGGCCGGCGAAGCCCCCCACATCATGGCCGATGTTGGAGACACCGGACAGGGCCAGTCCCAGCCCCATCGGGATATTCCAGCGCAGGGACTTCCACGAGGTATGGTTGTCCCCGGACCAGGTCTGGGCGTAGCGCTGCATCCCCGCCGCCCCTGACCGGGACACAAGGAAGGGCGGCACGTTCGGCGCGTGGGCGAGCTGCGCGGCCCGGGAGGCCCGAAGCATCAGCATCGTCTGCAGCGGCTTCATCTCGAGGGCGCGGAAGGGCTGGCCGAAACCATGGGCCATGGCCCGGGGGTTCGTCACCTCGTACTCGTTGTTGTCGTTCCAGGTGGCGGCCATGCCCAGTTGCAGCAGCCGGGTCGTGACGTTCTCGCGCCACCAGGCCTCGGTGGCCGGGTTGGTGAAATCGAGATAGGCCCCCGGCGCATCCCAGAACTGCTCCTCCACCGGCTGACCGTCGGCGTCGGACAGCAGCAGGCCGGCCCTCGCCGCCGCCTCGAACTGCGGATGATCCAGCAGCAGGGCGGGTTTGATGTTCGGGATCAGCCGGACGCCGGCCTTCGCATAGCTGGCGACAAACTGCTCCGGGTCCGGAAACTTGTCGCGGTTCCAGTGGAACACGTAGCGCCGGTCGCCAATGGATGTGTAGCCGGAGGACAGATGAAAAGACGTGCACGGAATATCATGGCGGGCCAGGTTGTCCAGGAACCCCGCCATCTGCACCTGGGCATCCGGGGCATCCGTATAGCTCATGGTGGAGCCGGAATAGCCCAGTGCCCAGTCCGGCGTGGCGGCGGGCCGGCCGGTCAGCCAGGTGAAGCGGCGCACCACCTCGGGCACGGTCGGTCCGGCGATCACGTAGAGGTCCAGGTCCCCGTGATCGGCGGAAAAGCTGCGATAGGGCCCGTGATAATTGGAATGCTCGCAGCCGAAGTCGAAGGTGCAGTCGGACAGGGTGTCGTAGAACAGGCCGAAGCACAGTCCGCTATCCGGCCGGCGGGTGATGTAGACGGGGATGTGCTTGTAGAGGGGGTCTGACGTCTCTGCATCATAGCCCATGGCGTCGAGATTGGAGAGGCGCAGTCGGCGGCCGGCCCGGTCGAGTCCGCCGGACCGTTCACCGAGGCCGAAATACTGCTCCCCCGGCGTGCGGGCGAGATAGTGGCGAACCGTGCCGTCCCACCAGCCGAAATCATAGGCCTGGGTCGGCCGGTCCCGGGCGGCGTTCACCCAGAGCTCCCCCATCCGGACCTTCCAGCTGCAGCGGAACCCTTCGAGACCGATGCTCAGACGCAGCCGGTCCGTCGCAATCGTGATCTTGTGCGGATCGCTCTCGTCCAGGGTGAAGACCGGGCAGGAAAAACCGTCCAGGTCGAAGCGGTCGCGACCGTCCGCCGGCACATCGTCAGCCCCCGGAGCAATCGTCCAGCTTCGCGGATGTCTCGCCCCCCCGTCCGGCAGCACCATCAGCCGGATCAGGTCCGCTTCCAGAACGAACACATGGGCCACGGCCCCGGTGTCGGAGGCCAGCGTGATCCGCCCCCCGGCACGCCCGGCCAGCCGGAAGACCGGAGGATGGGACAGGGTGGCCCGGCGGAGCCTGTGTGGGGGGGTCATGCAGCCTCCTCGATCGATGTCAGTCTCCGGAGCATGATGACCAGCACGGCAAGGCCCAGCAGGTCGAAGACGCCCAGACAGGCGAACAGCGGACCATAGCCGGTCGCATGCACCACCTGACCGATGAGCAGGGAGAACAGCAGGCCTCCGGTCCATCCCGCCGTCCCCACCCAGCCATTGGCCGCCCCCAGCGTCCGGCTGGGAAACAGATCGGCACTGAGGGTATTGATCGTGACACTGATCATCTGGTGGGCGAAACCGCCGACACAGAACAGGGCCATGGCCAGATAGGCATTGCCGGCCAGGGCGATCAGTCCCGGGCCGATCATCAGCACCGCCCCCACCCCGGCCACGGCGATGCGGGAGGCCACGAGCTCCAGCCGGAGCCACCGCACCAGAAGGGGCGACAGATAACCGCCGAACACGCCGCCCAGATCCGCGGCCAGGAACGGGGTCCAGGCGAACAGGGCGATCTGCTTCAGGTCCCAGTGCCGCTCGGTCGCCAGATAGAGGGGGATCCAGAAGTTGAAGGTCTGCCAGGCCGGCTCGGACAGGAACCGTGGGATGGCCAGGGCCCAGTAGCGCCGGGACCGGATGATTTCCAGCGCCCCCACCCGCGGCGCCACGTCTGGCACCGTGCCATCCTCCGCCGCCGGAGAGCGATAGACCGCGTACCACAGGACCGCCCAGACCAGTCCCAGCACGCCGGTGGCGACAAAGGCTGCCCGCCAGCCAAAGGCCAGGGTCAGCCCCACCACCAGGGGTGGGGCCAGCATGGCCCCGAAGGAGGTGCCGACATTGAACCAGCCCACGGCGGCGGACCGCTCTGTCCCGCGGAACCACTCGCCGATCGTCTTCATGCCTGCCGGGATGGCCGCCGCCTCCGTGGCGCCGAGTCCCCCGCGGAGCAGCGCCAGTCCGCCCCAGCCGCCGGCGAAGGCGTGGGCCATGCCGGCCACGGACCAGAGGGCGGCGAACAGGGCGAAGCCAGCGCGCAGACCGATCCGGTCCAGCACGAAGCCGCAGACGGGCTGCATCACGGTGTAGGCCAGCTGAAAGGCGGCCACGACGTAGGAATATTCCATCACCCCGAACTTCAGCAGGGGCTCGAGCTGCGGGGCCAGCACCGCAAGGGTGTTGCGGGAGAGGTAGTTGACGATGGTGCCAAGGCACACCACGCCAACCATCGACCAGGCATAGGCGCGGTGGGCGCGGGTCATCTCGGGGATCACGCGGTGGAACCTCACCCGTTGGTCATGGCCTCGTCCTCGAGGCGGTTGATGGACAGCCGGTCCGGACGATAGGGATATTTCATCGTCAGGACATCATCGATGTCCACCCCGATCCCGGGCACCACGCAGGATTCCGTTCGCCGCCCGAAAGGCTGCAGGCATGGGGACGCCCCAGTCGATTGCCTTCGGGGCCGTTGACGATGGCGCAGGCACCGGTGGTTGCTCTCATGGCAAGACCTTGAACGACGATTCAATCCACATCCGGGAAACTCGAGGCCCGGGGATCGGAATTCACCCTTGCCTGCCGGGAAACCCTGCCGCAATCTTGGCATTGAATGGTCGTTTAGCGGAGGCTGCATGAGACGGAGCGCGCCAGGGACACGCGCCGGCCGGTCCGGGGGGCTGGGGGCAATTCTCTGCGTCCTGCTGCTCCTGATGATCGCCGCAGGAACCGGGGCCCCGGGGGTCGCGCGGGCAGCCGATCCGGCCACCTGCAAGGCCGTGCGGATGTCCGACATCGGCTGGACCGACGTGACCGCCACCACGGCCGTGACCAGCGTGATCCTCGAGGAGCTGGGCTACGCGCCGAAGATCACCGTCCTGTCCGTGCCGGTGACCTTCGCCTCCATGAAGAACAAGGACGTGGACGTCTTCCTCGGCAACTGGATGCCGGCCATGGCCCAGGACCGGGACCCCTTCGTCAAGGACGGATCGGTCCAGGTCGTGCGCATGAACCTGGACGGGGCCAAGTACACCCTGGCCGTGCCCGAGGCGCTGTATCAAGCCGGCCTCCACGACTTCAACGACATCCGGAAGTTCGCAGGCCCGCTGAACCACGCCATCTACGGGATCGAGCCGGGGAATGACGGCAACCGGCAGGTGCTGACCCTGATCCGCAACAACACCCACGGACTGGGCGACTTCAAGCTGATCGAATCCTCCGAGCAGGGCATGCTGGCGGAGGTGGAACGCGCCATCCGCGACAAGCGACCGGTGGTCTTCCTGGGGTGGGAGCCGCACCCCATGAACACCCGCTTCAAGATGCGCTACCTGTCCGGCGGTGACGCCAGCTTCGGGCCGAATTTCGGCGGGGCGAAGATCTACACCAATACCCGGGCCGGCTATGTGCGGGACTGCCCCAATGTCGGCCGGCTGCTGCAGAACCTCAGCTTCACCCTCAAGGACGAGGACGAGCTGATGGGGGCGATCCTCGATGCCCACCAACCGCCCAAGGCCGCCGCCACGGCCTGGCTGGCCGCCCATCCGGAGATCCTGAAGCGCTGGCTGGAGGGGGTGACCACCTTTGACGGCCGGCCGGGTACGATGCTGGCCGCCGCGGCCACCGCCGGGGGGCCGATGGCCTTCATCACCGCCCACAAGATCCCCATCGGGCCGGCCATGGCGAGCCTGGTGGACGGGGTGAAGGCCCATGGGGCGGGGCTGTTCGACGCCATCTCCATCGGTGTGCACGGGGCCGTCGACGGCCTGACCCTGCTGCTGAAGCTGATCCCGCCCCTGCTGCTGGTGGCCCTCATCGCCGCGGCCGCCTGGGGTCTGCAACGGTCCCTTCCCCTGACGGTGTTCGTGGCGGCGGCGCTCTTGCTGATCATGAACCAGGGCTACTGGGATGCCATGCTCGAGACCCTGTCTCTGGTGCTGTTCTCGGCCCTGATCTCCACCCTGATCGGCGTGCCGCTGGGCGTGGCCGCGGCGCACCGGCCCTGGCTGTACAATGCCCTGCACCCGGTGCTGGACCTGATGCAGACCCTGCCCACCTTCGTCTATCTGATCCCGACCCTGGTGCTGTTCGGCCTGGGCGTGGTGCCGGGCCTGATCTCCACGGTCATCTTCGCCCTGCCCGCGCCGGTGCGCCTGACGCACCTCGGCATCTCGTCCACGCCCAAGCCGCTGCTGGAGGCGGGGGAGGCCTTTGGGGCGACGAAGACCCAGCTGCTGTTCACCATCGAGCTGCCCTCGGCCCTGCCCACCATCGTCGCCGGCATCACCCAGTGCATCATGCTGAGCCTGTCCATGGTGGTGATCGCCGCCCTGGTGGGGGCCGGCGGCCTGGGTGTGCCGGTGGTGCGGGCCCTGAACACGGTGCAGGTGGCCATGGGCTTCGAGGCGGGCTTTGCCATCGTGCTGCTGGCCATCATCCTCGACCGGATCACCCGCCCGCGAAAGGATGCCGCATGAGCACTCACGCCCATCCGGCGGCGGCCGCCGTCGAATTCCGCGACGTGGACATCCTGTTCGCGCCCAGGGGACCCCGGGACCCGGCCCTGGCCCGGGCGGAGGCCCTGCTGAAGGCCGGTGCGGACCGCACCAGGAT
>DAINBM010000167.1:0-6044 GCA_036732965.1 Caulobacteraceae bacterium
GCTGGCTTCGGAGAACGCAGTGAAGGTGTCGCTGGAAGCCATCCAGGCTCTGGGCGGCGCCGGCTACACCAGGGACTGGCCGGTGGAGCGGTTCCTGCGCGACGTGAAACTCTACGACATCGGCGCCGGCACCAACGAGATCCGCCGCTTCCTTATCGGCCGGGAGCTTCTGGGCTGATGGCTCGATCGATCACTTCACCCTTCTCATTGCAACGCGGAAGGGACGGATAGCGGACATGATGCGCCTGACCACAAAGCTCTCCCCTGCCACCGACGCCTTCAAGGCCAATGCGGCGCTCAACCGGCGCCTGACCGAGCAGTTGATGCAGCGCACCGCCGAAGCTGCGCTGGGCGGACCGGAGGCGTCCCGCGCCCGTCACGTCAGCCGTGGCAAGCTGCTGCCGCGCCAGAGGGTGGAGCGGCTGCTGGACCCCGGCTCTCCCTTTCTGGAGATCGGCGCACTGGCCGCGTTCGGCCTCTATGACGACGAGGCGCCGGCGGCGGGCCTGATCACCGGCATTGGCCGCGTCTCGGGTCGTGAAGTGATGATCGTGGCCAATGACGCCACGGTGAAGGGCGGCGTCTACTTCCCCATCACGGTGAAAAAGCACCTGCGCGCCCAGGAGATCGCCCAGCAGAACCACCTGCCTTGCGTCTATCTGGTGGACTCAGGCGGCGCCAACCTGCCCCATCAAGCGGAAGTCTTTCCGGATCGCGACCACTTCGGCCGCATCTTCTTCAATCAGGCGCAGATGAGCGCCATGGGCATCCCGCAGATCGCCTGCGTCATGGGCAGCTGCACGGCGGGCGGCGCCTATGTGCCGGCCATGTCCGACGAGACCGTGATCGTGCGCGGCGCCGGCGAGGAGAGCCAGGGCACCATCTTCCTCGGCGGTCCGCCTCTGGTGAAGGCCGCGACCGGCGAGGTCATCAGCGCTACCGAGCTTGGCGGCGCCGACACCCATGGCCGCAAGTCCGGCGTGGTGGATCACGTGGCGCTGAACGACGAGCATGCGCTGGAGATCGTGCGCTCCATCGTCTCGCGCCTTGGCATGGTGCAGCGTGCGCCTGTCCAGCTGAAAGCCGCCCGCGCGCCGCTGATGGACCCGTCCGAGCTTTACGGCGTCATCCCGTCAGACGTCCGCGCCCCATACGATGTGCGCGAGGTGATCGGCCGGATCGTGGACGCCTCGGAGTTCGACGAGTTCAAGGCGCTCTACGGAACCACGCTGGTCACAGGCTTTGCGCACATCTGGGGCTGCCCGGTGGCGATCCTGGCCAATAACGGCGTGCTGTTCTCCGAGAGCGCGCAGAAGGCCGCGCACTTCATCGAACTGGCCTGCCAGCGGAAGATCCCGCTCCTGTTCCTGCAGAACATCTCCGGCTTCATGGTGGGCGGCCGGTACGAGGCCGGCGGCATTGCCAAGGACGGGGCCAAGATGGTCACGGCGGTGGCCACGGCCAATGTGCCGAAGCTGACCGTGCTGATCGGCGGCAGCTTCGGGGCCGGGAACTACGGCATGTGCGGCCGGGCCTATTCCCCCCGCTTCCTGTTCAGCTGGCCCAACAGCCGGATCAGCGTCATGGGCGGCGAGCAGGCCGCCAGCGTGCTGGCCACCGTGCGGCGGGAGGGGCTCGAGGCCCGGGGTGGCCTGTGGTCCGCAGAGGAGGAGGCGGCCTTCAAGGCCCCGATCCGCGACCGCTACGAGACCGAGGGCGACCCGTACTTCGCCACGGCCCGGCTGTGGGACGACGGGATCATCGATCCCGCCCAGACCCGTGACGTCCTGGGGCTGGCCCTGATGGCCAGCCTCAACGCCCCCATTGCCGACGCCCGCTTCGGCATCTTCCGGATGTGATGGCCATGATCGGATCCCTGCTCATCGCCAATCGCGGCGAGATTGCCCGCCGCATCGTGCGCACCGCCCGTCGTCTGGGGGTGCGGACCATCGCCGTCCATTCCGACGCCGACGCCGCCGCACCCTTTGTCCGCGAGGCGGACACGGCGGTGAACATCGGCCCCGCGGCGGCCCGGGACAGCTATCTCCGCGCCGACAGGATCCTGGCAGCGGCCCATGCGACGGGGGCGGCGGCCATCCATCCGGGCTACGGTTTCCTGTCGGAGAATGCCGACTTCGCCCAGGCGGTGATCGAGGCCGGTCTGGTCTGGGTGGGGCCGCCGCCCGCCGCCATCCGGGCCATGGGGCTGAAGGATGCCGCCAAGGCCCGCATGATCGCCGCCGGCGTGCCGGTGACGCCGGGCTATATGGGCGAGGATCAGTCCGACGCCCGGCTGCACTCCGAGGCCGATGCCATCGGCTATCCGGTG
Source organism: Caulobacteraceae bacterium (assembly GCA_036732965.1). Classification (GTDB taxonomy): domain Bacteria; phylum Pseudomonadota; class Alphaproteobacteria; order Caulobacterales; family Caulobacteraceae; genus CAIMFV01. The sequence goes on from DAINBM010000167.1 coordinate 2,330, forward strand.
CTGATCAAGGCCGTGGCCGGGGGCGGCGGCAAGGGCATGCGCAAGGTGGATCGGTCGCAGGACTTCCTCGCGGCGCTGGCCTCCTGCCGACGGGAGGCCGCCGCCAGCTTCGGCGACGACCGGGTGCTGCTGGAGACTTATGTGGCCCGGCCGAGGCACATCGAGGTCCAGGTGTTCGGCGACCGCTTCGGCCATGTGGTGCATCTGTACGAGCGGGACTGCTCCCTGCAGCGGCGCCACCAGAAGGTGGTGGAGGAGGCCCCGGCCCCCGGAATGACGGCGGAGGCCCGGGCGGCGATCACCGAGGCGGCCGTGCGCGCCGCCCGGGCGGTGTCATATGAAGGGGCCGGCACGGTGGAGTTCATCGCCGATGCCAGCGACGGCCTTCGTCCCGACCGGATCTGGTTCATGGAGATGAACACCCGCCTGCAGGTGGAGCACCCGGTGACGGAAGCGGTCACCGGCCAGGATCTGGTGGAGTGGCAGCTGCGGGTGGCAGCCGGTGAACCCCTGCCGCTGACCCAGGACCAGATCCCGCTGAACGGCTGGGCCATGGAAGCGCGGCTCTATGCGGAAAATCCGGCCACCGGCTTCCTGCCGTCGATCGGTCCCCTGGACCATTTCGTGCTGCCGGACACGGTGCGGGTGGATGCCGGTGTCGAGCCCGGCGGCGAGATCACGCCGCACTACGATCCCATGATCGCCAAGCTGATCAGCTGGGGCGCAGACCGGACCACGGCAGCCGCGCGTCTGGCCCGGGCCTGCGCCGCGGTGGAGGTCTGGCCCGTCCGCACCAATGCGGGGTTCCTCGCCCGGCTGGTGTCCGACCCCGCCTTCGCGGCCGGCGAGGTGGACACCCGGTTCATCGAGGCGTGTCAGGCGGCGCTGGTCACGGCCCCGCCCCCGTCCGAGGCGACCCGCCAGGCGGTGGCCCGGGCGGTCCTGCCACCTTCGGACGGCGGTCCGTGGACGTCTCTTGAAGGCTTCCGGATGAATGCGCCGGCGGGCTGGCGGCTGCCCGTGGTCTGTGCCGGTGAAACCTGGGAGATCGGGCTGTCGGAGGGCGGGACGGATGACGGCCGGGCGCGCCCCTCGGTCCTGATGCACCAGAACGGGACGCAGGTCGCCTTCGAAGCGGGGGAGGCCTACCTGTTCGAGGCCGCGGCCACCCAGTACGGCCAGGACGATCCGGTCGGCGACGGTGTGTTGCTGGCACCCATGCCGGGGAGGATCGTGGCTGTATCGGTCAAGGACGGGGAGACCGTTCAGCGTGGCCAGCCGGTTCTGGTGCTGGAAGCGATGAAGATGGAGCACGTCCTGACTGCAGCGTTTGATGCACGGGTGTCACTGAATGCTGTCAATACAGGCGATCAGGTCACCGAGGGACAGGTCCTCGCGCGGTTGATGCCGGTCAATGACTGACGGGCCCCTTGGGTGCCCGCTCGGGTCGTGGCCTCGACGGGGCGGAGCCGCCGGCGCGGCGGCTTTGGATCAGAGGCCAGGTGTCGGCGGGATCGGTTGGCAGGCACCTTGCCTCACCCTTGGGCGATGGCGGGATCCGGTGCCGGGTTGGTACACTCAGGAAGCGAATTGACTTGAGGTTCGCTCGCTGACGGAGACCCTGCACAACGGTGAGTATGGTGAGCTTCGAAATGTTGCTTGTTGACCATTTTGGCGTCGAAAGGGATGCCCCCATCTGCGACCCGCCCCGTGCGGACACGCGGCTTTATGGTCCGGTGCGACGCACCACGGACATCGTCATTGCCGGTCTGGCGATCCTGTTCGTCCTGCCGCTTCTCGTGTCGATCTCCCTGATGGTGTGGCTGCAGGATGGCGGCGCGCCGATCTATGCCCAGGAACGGATCGGTCGCGGCGGCCGGGTGTTCCGTTGCTACAAGTTCCGGTCGATGGTGGTGGATTCCCGCGCGCGTCTGGAGCGCCTGCTGACCGAGAGCGCCGCGGCCCGGGAGGAGTGGGCGCGTGACCACAAGCTGCGCCGGGATCCGCGGATCACGCCCATCGGTGCCTACCTGCGCAAGTCCAGCCTCGATGAGCTGCCGCAGCTGTTCAACGTGCTGGGCGGAACCATGAGCCTGGTGGGCCCGCGGCCCATCGTGGCGGCGGAAGTCGCGCGGTATGGGCGCCGGATCATCCACTATTACGCCGTGCGGCCGGGTATCACCGGGCTGTGGCAGATCAGTGGGCGCAACGACGTGTCCTACCGCCGGCGGGTGGCACTGGACTGTGCCTATGTGAAACATCGGTCCCTGATGCTGGACCTGCGGATCCTGACGGTGACGGTGCCGATCGTCCTGATGCGTCGCGGATCCTACTGACCCGAGGGCCGGGGCGCCTCACGGGTGGACAGAAACGCCCGGTCGGTCCCGCTCAGCCGCACGGCGGTCAAGACCCCCGTGGCGTAGGCGCCGGTATCCACCCCGATCCGCCAGTGGCCCATGTGCGGCTCCTCCGTCGGCGTGTGGCCATGCACCACCACGCGGTCGATGGCCTTGTCCACCGCCAGGAACGGCCGACGGATCCACATCAGGTCCTGGGTCGTCTGCTGATCCACCGCGACACCGGGACGGACACCGGCATGGGCGAAGACATAGTCCCCGATCACCGCGTAGTGCTCGAGCCCCTGGAGAAAGGCGAGATGGCTGGGGGGCAGGGCTTCGGCGAACCGGTCGCGGGCCTCCATCCAGAGGTCCGCCTCGCCCCGGGGCGGTGGCGTGACGCCATAGGACAGGAGGGTCTGGGCCCCGCCCTGTTCCATCCAGGTCGGTCCGATGGACGGGTCGTCGAGGAAGCGGAGCAGCGTATCCTCGTGATTGCCCCGCAGGGTCACCACCGTATGGGTCGCCCGCAGGGCCATGACCTGCTCGATCACGGCCCGCGAGGCCGGTCCGCGGTCCACATAGTCTCCGAGAAAGATCAGCAGCGGGCGTTCCAGCAGGGATCGGGTCGCCATGTCCTCGCGGATCCGCTGCAGAAGCACGCGCAGAAGATCGATCCGGCCGTGAATGTCGCCGATGGCATAGACGACACACGCGCCGATCGACGTGACGTCGTCCGGCGCGGTTTCGGTTTCTGTCTTGGCCTGCCAGAGCTTGAACACGTTCGCACTAATCCGGTGTGGTCGCCTCTTCGCCTCCGGCGGAGCGGTGAGGCGGGCCCATGCACCACATGGTACCTGAACGGTTGACAGGGCGTTAGTTCTATCGCCGCGCGGCGACCATGATGGTGGTCGGAGCGACGCGTCCCACCCAGGCCCAGCGCCGACCGTCTCGGGTGGCGACCTCGCGCTTGATCCACTCATAATCCACCCGACGCCAAGGGTCGACATAGGGCGACAGGTTGTCCAGCACCTGGTCGCCCTCGGAGGTGGTGACGATCAGCACCGCATGCACCACTCCCCCGCGGGTCCTGACCACGGCCGGCGAAACGGCGTCGGACGGCAGCCCGGCACGGATCAGGGCGTCGCGCTTGGCCAGCACGTAGCCGACGCAATCCAGGCGATGGCCCTTGGCATCAAACCGCCGACCATTCTCGATCCGGTTGACCATTTCCAGGGTGGCCGCGAGGTCTGCGGTGAGGGGAAGGGCAACGGTCGGGTCCGCCGCGATCCGGTCCTCTGGGAGAGCCTCCGCGTTGAAGACGGCGCGCCAGTCATAACGGTCAGCACTGCGGTCCGGCCCGTCGAATGCGATCGGCG
>DAINBM010000168.1:0-2368 GCA_036732965.1 Caulobacteraceae bacterium
CCCGGCCGGTGTCCGGAGGCTATTTCCGGGGGGCGAGGATGGCGTCCAGACGGGCCGGGACCGAGGTGTCCCGTTCCAGATGGGGATAGCGAAGGCCGCCGTGGTACTCGATCCGGGAGACCTTGAACCGGTCGGCCGTCTTCACGATGAGCTCGATCGGTGCCTTGCCCGTCTTCGCCTCGGTGATGGCGTCGGCGAGCGCGTCGTCCGAATAGGGCCGACCGTTCACCGCCAGCAGCTGCATGCCGGCGCTCAGACCCGCGTGGAAGGCGGGGCTGTCCCAGGTCACATCCCTGAGCCCGCCGTCCTTGCCGACGGTCACACCCAGCGACCAGACGAAGCTGGCCACCTTGCGGGCGCTGTCCCGGTCCTTCTGGAACTTGCCCTGGGTCTCGGTGAACACCAGCCGGTACCCGCCGCGCGCCAGTCCATCGAGGGGGGCGGACCTGCCCACGGCGTCCAGCCGGGTCCGCAGGAAGCCCGCCCAGTCGTAGGGCAGTACGGTGTTCAGGGTGCGGACGACCTCCTCGAAGGTGTAGGTCACCGGCGTGTAGCTGCCGTTGTCGATCCCGAAGAAGGCATGGGCAAAGTCGTCGAGCGACTTCGATCCCCCGGACTTTTCCCGGATCAGGGTGTCGGCGTCGAGCCAGATCAGCTGGCCCTCGTCATAATAGTCCTCGAACCGCTGCCAGGACGGCCAGGACATGGGACGGCGGGGATTGATGATCTCGTCATTGGTGGTGTCCTGCAGGGTGCGCCATTTGCGGCCCGGCAGATCGGCATAGTGGGCCGCGGTCAGGGCGAGGGACTCCCGGGCCTCCTCCGGCGTCCGCAGGCCGGACCGGGCCGTCAGAACCTCGCCCCAGTACTCCGTCTGGCCCTCATAGACCCACAGCAGGCTGTCGCGCATCGGGACGTTGTAGTTCGGCGTCCACAGGTCTGCAGGCCGACGGAACTTCCCGTTCCAGGAGTGGGTGAATTCGTGCGGCAGCAGGCTGCGCGCCGCGGCACGCCGGTCATAGTCGCTGAAATAGGCCGCGTCCTCGCCGTCCTCGCTGGAGCGGTGATGCTCGAGGCCTTCGCCGGGCAGGTTGTCGCTGACCGAGAACAGGAAGTCATAGTGGTCGTAGTGGTGCGCGCCGTGCAGCTTGTAGGCCTGCTGCACCAGGGCCTTGTGCACCGCCGCCTGCTCCGGCTTGATCTCGATATCGTCCTTGCGGTCACCGAACACGTTCAGCGTCACCCGCGCCGGGCCGCCGGGATCGAGCTCCAGACGCTGGAGATAGCGGCCGGCGAAGACCGGAGAATCCACGAGGGTTTCCAGCGGAACCCGGCGATAGCTCAGGGTCGGACCGGTGGCGGACTCCGTCTCCAGCGCCGTGGCGGCCGACCAGCCCTCGGGCAGGGTCAGCTGGGCGTCGACGGGAATGTCCCGGGTGTACCAGCCGGCCGGATAGATCACGAGGTTGAACCATTCGAGCCGCATCTGGGTCGCGGTGATCTCGGGGGTTCCGACGTCGCCGTTCACCGGTGACAGGTACTGGAATGCGACCTCGAGGGTCCGGGCCCCGGCCGGGGGCGTGACGTGGAAGGCATAGACATTGGCCACATCCCGCTTCCATGCGATCGGCACGCCGTCCGCCGTGACCGTCAGTCCGGCCAGACGGTCGATCGGGCCTTCGGGTGCATGCCCGCCGGGGACCCATTCGGGGTAGAGCAGGACCATGTCCGTCCCGTCGGTCACCGGGATCGTCTCGCGCACCTGCACGATGCGATGGTCCACGTCGTTGGCGGTGACGGCGAGGCGGATCACCCCCGGATAGGGCTTGTCCTGGGGGGCACGGATCGCCGGGGTGGGTGGCAGGGGCTTCGGGCCGGGGCTCGCCAGGACGGGAAGGGCAGGCAGGGCGGCCAGGACCAGCACACAGGCCGCGGTCCGGGCCGTCAGGAAGGATTTCACGCGAAAGCTCCGATGAGGGGGACGTCCTGTCGACGACAGGCCGCAATTTGGGGGATTTGTGCGGTACTGCGCCGTGATCGTCAATCCGCCAACCGAGCGCCTGCCTGTCGACGGTCCCCGGTCAGGCCGCGTCGGTTCAGTAGGCGCGGCGCCGGGCCAGGATGAGAAACACGAGAGTCGCGATCAGCAGGCCCACGGCCACCCAGGGCAGCAGCTCCCGGGCCGTATCATCCCAGTCCGGTGCCGGGGGCGGGGTGGCCGTCGAGGCGGTGACGGCCGGGGCCTTCCCCGGTGCAGGTGCCGCCGGCGGTGCCGTGGCCGTCATGGTCCCCTGTGTCTGGGTCCCCTGTGTCTGGGCCCCCTGTGTCTGGTTTCCCGATTTCTGATTTGCCGATGCCTGAACGGCCG
>DAINBM010000168.1:2468-6028 GCA_036732965.1 Caulobacteraceae bacterium
TGCCTGAACGGCCGGTGACTGAGCCGCCGGTGCCGGGACCGGCGTCCCCTGTGGGCCGGATGCGGCCGGACCGATCTGCGCGGTGTCGCCGGTCACGTCCTTCGGTGCGAAATAGTTCGAACCTACGACCGTGGCCCCCGCCGCCGTGGCGCTGGCCCCGGCGGCCAGGGAATACTGGCGTGAGCGGGTCGAATTGGCCGGTTCGGGCAGTGGGCGCAGGTCGGCCACCGCCGCCCCGTCGCTGCCCTTGGCCGGGGCCGACGCCTCCACCCGGCGCACGGCGTCGCACAGCATCAGATAGCCTTCCGGGTCGACAATGCCGGTCTGGGGGGCGTTGCAGCTGAGCTGGAAGGCCTTGAAGACATTGGCCGAGCCCATGCCGAACCGCCCGTCGACGCCGGACTTGGGGTCCAGCAGCCCGAGGATCGACAACAGGGACTGGACGTGCCGGTCGCGGCCCTCCGGCATGATGGCGTGCCGGGCCTTGACCGTGCCGAACTTCTCCGGATCCACCCGGAAGACCGGGTCCGGGAACAGGTGGGCATTGAGGTCCCACGCGGTGAGGGTGAAGCTGTAGCCGGACAGGGGCAGGGCCAGCGGCATCTCCAGATCCCAGGCCCCGGCCGTCAGCAGTGCCGTCAGGGCATCGATCCGGTAGACCGACCGGGCGAGATCCGCCCCGCGGCTGGCCAGCCAGGCCCGGCGGGTCTGCAGATAGGCGGCGAGCCAGGTCCGCTCGGTCTCCGCCGTCGGCGCTCCGGCCACGGCGATGGTCTTGGCCTTGATGTTCGCGCCCGTCGACCACGACCCCTGGATGAAGCTGTCATACAGGATCGCGCAGCCCAGCGCGGTCTGGAAGCCGAGGCTGGCCGCCTCGGTCAGGGCCGGGGTCATGTAGTGTTCGTAGAAGTAGCGGTCCTGGACGTCCTGCATCACCGGATCGGCGGCGGCGGTCTTCAGGATGGCGACCAGGGCATCGTCCGTGTCGAGGGTGCGGTCCCCCGCCTCCATCCGCGGCAGATAGGGCCGAAGGGCCTGGGCCTGGAGGGCACCCGGGGCGGCGCAGTAGTCCGAGATCAGTCGGAACAGGCTGCCCCCGACCAGGGCGGCCTGATGCTTGCCGTAGCTGAGCCCCCCCGCATCGGAGGCACTGCGGGCCACGGCGTCGTAGCGGGCGGGGGAATTGCTTTCGAACAGCGAGACGATCGCGTCGATGACCGCGATTTGCACGGGTGTCAGGTTCACGGGGACAGACGACACGGCACACTCACCAATTGCATAGTTCCTTAACGTATATTAACCTTTGCGCTGATCCAACCCAAAAGGTTGAGATCGGGGCGTGAGCTGTCTCGTCAGGGGTCGGGACGTTTTCACGCAGCAGAGTAGTGTCACGCGCATGTTCAACAGCCCATTGTTTCAGGTGGCACTCTGCGTTCTGCTCGTGTTCCTGATCATGAGCGCGATCGTCAGTGTTCTGCAGCAGATCGTTATTCAGTTCGTCCGCCTGAAATCCTGGACACTGAAGCGAACCATCCGGGGACTGATCAGTGACGACGTCTACAAGCTCGAAATCGCCCGGCGGTTCTACAGCCATCCGCTGACCGCCTCGGTGTCGGGGGGGGAGGCGCATGCGACGAGCATGGATGCCATGACCTTCGTCACGGCGCTCGCCACCGCGGTCCAGCCCCGTTGGTCGTCGGGGGATCCCATCGCGACCCTGCCGGCCTCCGTGGCGGCCTTGAAGGACGGCCCGCTGAAGACCCGGCTGACCCTGATCCTTCCGCCCGCCGGGGCCACACGGGACGAGGTGATCCAGTCGGTCACCGCCTGGTTCACCAATGCCGAGGGCAAGATGACGGAGGGCTTCACCGCCAGCCTGACGGCCCTGTCCTATGGCATCGCCACGGCCGTGACCCTGCTGTTCAATGTCAGCACCCTGCATATCGCCGACAATTTCCATTCGAATGCCCAGCTCACGGCGGCCTTTGCGGCGATCACCCCGACGCTCGCGGCCACCATCGACCAGAAGACCACTGCCCTGAACGCGGCGATTGCCGCCACGCCATCCGACCAGCTGCCCTCGACCCAGACCCTGCAGACGGCGGGTGCGGACGCGACCAATCTCGAGACCCTGGTGGCCTGTGCCCGGCTGAACAACGAACTGCCCATCGGCTGGCCCTGGATGGCGGATCTGGTCCGGCAGAGCGCCAGCGTCCTGTCCCTGCAGACCGCCCCGGATACCTGTGGTCAGGCCTTTGCCGCAGCGGACGCCAGCCCGACCCTGAAGCCGCATGTGGAACTGATCGAGCAGGCGGCCCCCAGGTCGGTGGCCGTCTCGATGGCCAAGGCGGGCGTTACGGCGAAGCCGCACAAGCATGGCGGCCCTCCGGCGACGGCGACTGCGGCCAAGGGGGCCGCGCCTTCGGCTGTGGCCGACGCCCCGGCCGGCCCGTCATCCCAGCCTGGATCTTCGAGCGGTGCCTCGGGCAGCGCGGGCCCGGCCGTCGCCGTTGCGGCGTCTGCCCCATCGGCCCCTGCCGCGACCGCAGCCGATGTCCCGGACCCGGTGGCCACGGTGGCCAAGGCGGCGGCGGTTCAGGCGGCCCTGAACACCGCCCAGTACGGCCCGGACTTCAAGACCGAAGCCGCGTGGAAGATCCTGCTGGGCTGGCTGATCACCATCGTCGCCGCAGCCCAGGGCGCGCCCTTCTGGTTCAGCGCCATCCGTCGCGTCGCCGGTCGCTGAGGCCGGACCGGGCGATCCGCCGAGGCGGGCCACGGCTGGTCAGAGGCGGGCGTACAGGGAGGACGCTCCCTGATCGGCGGGACCCACCGTGGCGCGCATGTGGGCGTACATCTCGCGCCCGAAGCCCGGCTTCGCTGTCGGCGGTATTGCGGCGGTCCGGGCCGCCAGCACCGCCGGTTCCAGCTTCACCTCCAGGGTGCCGCTCTCGGCATCGAGGCGGATCACGTCCCCGGTCTGCAGATGGGCCAGCGCGCCCCCGTCGAGGGCCTCCGGCGTCACGTGCAGGGCCGCGGGCACCTTGCCGGACGCTCCGGACATCCGCCCGTCGGTGACCAGGGCGACGTTGAAGCCCCGGTCCATCAGCACGCCCAGAGCCGGGGTCAGGTTGTGCAGCTCCGGCATGCCGTTGGCCCGTGGGCCCTGGAAGCGGACCACGGCCACCAGGTCGCGGTTCAGCTCCCCCCGCTGGAAGGCGGCGGTGAGCTGATCTTGATCGTCGAATACGACGCAGGGAGCCTCGACGATCCGCCGCTCCGGCTTCACGGCGGAGATCTTCGCGATGGATCGGCCCAGATTGCCGCTGAGCAGGCGCAGGCCGCCCTGGGCATCGAACGGATCGGCCACCGGCCGCAGGATGTCGGCATTCAGCGATGTGGCCGGGCTGTCCCGCCAGGCCAGCCGGCCGTCCTCCAGCCAGGGTTCCCGGGCATAGCGGTGCAGGCCGGGTCCGGCCACGGTGAGGACATCGTCATGGGCGAGGCCCGCCCCCAGCAGTTCGCGGATCACGAAGCCCATGCCCCCGGCGGCAAGGAAG
>DAINBM010000169.1:0-5999 GCA_036732965.1 Caulobacteraceae bacterium
TGACCCTTGTCGCCCACTCCCTCGGCGGGGCCATCGCCCTGCGCTATGCCGGGCTCTATCCGGAACGGGTCCGGCGCATCTGCGCCATCGAGGGCCTGGGCTGGAGGCCAAGGCCGTCGGTGCCCCAGGCCCCGGACCGCATCGCCGAACGCTGGCGCACATGGATCGGGGAGCGCCGGGACCTGAGCGGCCGCACGCCCCGGCGCTATCCCAGCCTCCAGGCGGCCCTGGAACGCATGCAGGCGGAGAACCGGCACCTGAGCGCCGACCAGGCCCGGCACCTCACCGTCCACGGGGTCAGCCGCAACGAGGACGGCAGCTTCAGCTGGAAGTTCGACAACTATGTGCGCAACGCGCCGCCGGTGGACATGCCGGAAGCCGAGATCCATGCCCTGTGGGGCCGGATCGCCTGCCCGACCCTGTTGTGCTTCGGCACCGACAGCTGGGCCCGTGACCCCCGACAGACGGGGGAGGTGAACCACTTCCGCGACGCCCGGGTCGCCGCGTTCGAGGGGGCCGGCCACTGGCTGCACCACGACCAGCTCGACCTGTTCATGTCCGAGCTCCGCGCCTTCATCTAACCGCCCTGCCCCTCCGACAAGGATCCGCCGCCATGACCCGCGCCCTCGGCTATGCCGCCCTCGATCCGACGGCGCCCCTGACCCCGTATCCCTTCGAGCGCCGGCCCCTGCGGGACAATGACGTCAGTCTGCGCATCCGCTACTGCGGCGTCTGCCATTCGGACCTGCACAGCTGCCGCAATGACTGGGGCAATGCCCGCTATCCGCTGATCCCCGGCCACGAGATCGTCGGCGAGGTGACCGCCGTCGGCACCGCCGTGACCCGGCACAGGGTCGGCGACCGGGTGGCGGTGGGCTGCCTGGTGGACAGCTGCATGGCCTGTCCCTCCTGCGAGATCAGCCACGAGCACCAGTGCGAGGCGGGATCCACCGGCACCTACAACGGCAAGGACCGGGTAACGGGGGAGCTGACGCTGGGCGGCTATTCCGACCACATCGTGGTGCGGGAGGAGTTCGTGCTGAAGGTCCCCGACCGGCTGGACCTCGCCCGCGCCGCGCCGATCCTGTGCGCCGGCATCACCACCTGGTCGCCCCTGCGCCGCTTCAAGGTGGGCCCGGGCAGCCGCATCGCCGTGGTGGGCCTGGGCGGCCTCGGCCACATGGGGGTGAAGCTCGCCGTGGGGCTGGGCGCGGACGTGACGGTGATCACCACCTCGGCCGGCAAGACCGCGGACGCCCTGGCGCTCGGCGCCTCGGCCGTGCTCCTCTCCACGGACCGGGACGCCATGCGGGCGGCCAACCGGCGGTTCGACTTCATCCTCGACACCGTGCCCGTGCAGCACGACGTGGCCCCCTATGTGCGACTGCTGCGGCCGGAGGGGGCGCTGGTGATGGTGGGCGCCATCGACGCCCTGCCGAGCTTCCATTCCGGCCTGCTGCTCGGCGGCAACAAGGTGCTGGCGGGCTCGGCCATCGGCGGCATTGCCGAGACCCAGGAACTGCTGGACTTCTGCGCCGCCCACGACATCCATCCCGATTGCGAGATGATCGCCATGCAGGATATCAACCACGCCTGGGCGCGGATGGAGCGGGCGGACGTCAAGTACCGCTTCGTCATCGACATGGCCTCCCTGGAAAAGGACCGCCCGTGAGCGCGACCCGCACCCCCGATCCGGCCCTGAGCGGCATTGCCAATTTCCGCGACTTCGGCGGTCTGCCCACCACCGACGGGGGGGTTGTGCGACCCGGGCGGCTGTGGCGGTCGGGCCATCTGGCGGAGGCGGACGTGTCTGACCTGGCCGTGCTGCGCGGCCTCGGCATCGGCCATGTGGCCGACCTGCGGCGGCCGGAGGAGCGGGACCGGCTGCCCACGCCCCCCGTCCTGCAGGACGGCTGGACGACCCTCGCGCACAACCATCCCACCCACACGACGGAGCCGCCGCATCTGGCCGTGCTGCTGGCCCCTGACGCGTCGGAGGCCACGATCACCGCGCGGATGCTGAGCGGATACCGCAACTACCCCTACGATCCCGCCCTGTCGGAGGTCTACCGCGCCTGGTTCGACACCCTGGCGGACGGCGGGGATGCGGGGATGCTGGTCCACTGCCATGCAGGCAAGGACCGGACCGGGGTGCTGGTGGCCCTGACCCACCATCTGCTGGGCGTGTCGATGGAGGCGCTGATGGCCGACTATCTGCGCACCAATGCCGAGAGCCGGATCGAGGCCCGGCTGCCCTCGGTGCTGGCGGCCTTCCAGAAGGACCACGGGGTCACGCCCCCCGAGGCAGCCGTGCGCAAGGTGATGCAGGTGGAGCCCGCCTATCTGCAGGCCTCCCTGGCGTCCATCGCCAGCCGGGACGGAAGCGTCGACGCCTATCTGGAGCGCCACCTGGGTGTTGATCCGGCCAAGGCCGCCCGGATCCGCCGGCGGCTGGTCCACCCGCGCCCCATGTGAGGCAGACCGGCCGCGACGCGCTCCGGTTCGAAGGCAGCAAGGGGAGATCCGCATGCCCAGGCCCACCGTCGTGGGTGTCGATTTCGGCACGACGAACACCGTGGTCGCCACGGGCGGCGGGGCGGAGCGCGCGCGGCTCGTGGCATTCGACACGCCATCGGGGCCGGCTCCCACCTTCCGCTCGACCCTCAGCTTCAACGCCGACCCCGCGGAGCTGACGGGGCGGGAGGTGAACGCCGGTCCCTGGGCCATCGAGGCCTATCTGGATGATCCCGACGGAACGCGGTTCATCCAGTCCTTCAAGAGCTATGCGGCAAGCCCCCTGTTCAGCGAGACGCGGGTGCTCGGCCGCCGCTACAGCTTCGAGGACCTGCTCTCGACCTTCCTGCTGCGCCTGCGCGACAGCGGCGGGGCCCCGCTGGCGGCGGAGGGCGGCCGGGTGATCGTCGGGCGTCCCGTACGGTTCGTGGGGGCGGCTCCGGACCCGGCACTGGCGCTCGGGCGCTATCAGACCGCCTTTGCGCGCCTGGGATTCGAGGACATCCTCTATGTCCACGAGCCGGTGGCAGCAGCCTTCTTCTTCGCCCGCCGACTGGACGAGGACGCCACGGTGCTGGTCGCCGACTTCGGCGGCGGCACCAGCGACTTCTCGATCATCCGGTTCACACGGCGGGCGGGCACCCTCACCTCCCACCCGCTCGGCCAGTCCGGGGTGGGCGTGGCGGGCGATGCCTTCGACGTCCGCATCATCGACCATCTGGTCTCCCCCGTCCTCGGCAAGGGATCGAGCTACCGGGACTTCGACAACATCCTGGCGGTCCCGAGCCGCTACTATGCGAGCTTTGCCCGCTGGGACCAGCTGGCCCTCATGCAGGGCTCGCGGGACATGCGCGAGATCCGCGGCCTTGTCCGCAAGGCCCTCGAACCGGAGAAGCTCGAGCGGCTGATCGCGCTGATCGAGGGCAATCACGGCTATCCCCTCTATCAGGCCGTGTCCCGGTTGAAGGAGGCCCTGTCACGCGACACCGCCGCGCGGTTCTCTTTCGATGCCGGCGACATCGCCATCGCGCAGACGGTGGAGCGGGCCGAATTCGAGGGCTGGATCGCCCCGGAGCTGGCAGCAATCCAGGGGGCCGTCGACGCGGCCCTGTCCGACGCGGACCTCGGGCCGGACCAGATCGACCGGGTATTCCTGACCGGCGGCTCGTCCTTCGTCCCGGCGGTGCGGGGGATCTTCAGCACCCGGTTCGGCGAGGCGAAGATCGCGGCGGGGTCGGAACTCGAATCCATCGCCAGCGGTCTCGCCCTGATCGGCTGCGAACCGGACCTGGAGCGGTGGTGTACACGGGCGGGCTGACCGCCTGAGGGCCCGGAAGTCCGATCACAGCGGGCGCGCCCGCCTGGACCTGTCGAGCGCTTGTCATAAAACAGCCGTACAGACCGGATGAGGAAGACTGGGCGGCTCTCCAGCCTGACCAGGACGGGATCCCCTATTGCAGTCACCAGCGCGACATCTCGTCTGGATCGGCGGTCTGGCCCTGCTGGGGACCTCCGGCTGCCAGACCGGACCCACCCGTCTTGCGGCACCACCGCCGATGGACACCCGCGACCTGCCGCAGACACGTCCCTCCACGACGGCCAGTGCGCCGGATCCGGCGGGGGCCGCGCAGCGCTTCTCCGGCCAACGGTCGGTGGAGCGGCAGTGGTGGACAGGGCTCGGCTCGCCGCAGCTCGATGCCCTGGAGGATGAGGCCCTGCGTCGCAACGGCGATGTGGCGGCGGCCGAGGCGGTGTTGCGGCAGGCCCGTGAGCTCTATCTGGCCCAGCGGGGGGGGCTGTTGCCGAATGTCCAGCTGGCCGCCAGCGCCGACCGCATCCGCAATGCCGGGGTGCTGGCCTCGCCCCTGAGTTCCAATGCCCAGTCCTATGCCCTCTACGGTGCCCAGTTCAATGTGGGCTATGTGCTGGATGTGTTCGGCGGCCAGAGACACCAGATCGCGGCCCTGGCCGCCCAGGCCGACACCCAGCGGTTCGCCCTGGAGGCGGTCCGACTGACCCTGACCGCCAATGTCGCGGTGACCGCCGTGCAGATGGCCAGCCTCAACGACCAGCTGACGGAGACCCGCCGGGCCATCGCCTGCTATCGCCACATCCTGGACGTCACGCGCCGGATGCAGGCGCTCGGCGAAGGCACGACGGCGGACGTGGCCAGTGCCGAAGCAACCCTGGAGCAGGCGGAACAGACCCTGCCCCCCCTCGAGAAGCAGTTGCGCCAGCTGCAGGACCTGATGGGGGTCTATGTGGGCCGATCGGTGACCGACCAGGACCTCGCGGGTCCGGGGGCCACGGGCCTGTCCCTGGCCGGGTTCCGGCTGCCCACCGACCTCCCGCTGGCCCTGCCTTCCGACCTCGTGCGGCAGCGCCCGGATGTGCGCGCGGCCGAGGCCAATCTGCGCGCCGCGTCGGCCCAGCTCGGCGTGGCGGTGGCCGCCCGGTTGCCGAGCGTCACCCTCACGGGGGCACTGGGCGGCACCTCCACCCGGCTGGGGTCGCTGGTCTCGGCGGACAATGTGCTCTGGGCGGTGGGCACCAGCGCCAGCCAGGTCCTGTTCGACGGGGGGGCGTCCCGTCATCTGCAGGGGGCGGCGGAGGCGGGCCTCGACCTCGCCAAGGCCCAGTATCGGAGTGCGGTGCTCGCGGCGTTGCAGAACACGGCCGATGTCCTGCAGTCGATCGACAAGGACGCGACCACGCTCGTTCATGCCAGCCGGGCGGCGGCGGCGGCCGAACACGCTGCCGCCCTGTCCCGCTCCCTGTTCGTCCGCGGCGAGACCGGCATCATTCCGGCCCGGACCGCCGAAGCCGCGGCCGCGCAGGCACAGCTGGCGCTGATCGCGGCCCGCGCGGCGCGCTTCACCGACACGATCGGCCTGTATCAGGCCCTGGGCGGCGGCTGGGTCGACCGGCCCGCAACCGCCGACGACACCCCCCCACAAGGCCCCTCGGGAGCGAGACCATGACCCGGATCCCAGCCGTTCTGGCGGCCCTGTGCGCCCTTGCACTGCCCCTCTCGGCCGCACGGGCAGCGGACGTCACCCTGACCCCGGCGATCCAGCAGCACCTCGGCATCGCAACCCAGCCCCTGGTCGCCACGCGTCGCGCCGGCGAGATCGATGCCTTTGCCAAGGTGCTGGACCCCGGCCCCCTCGCCCAGCTGGTCGCGGATCTCCGCACCGCGGAGGCGGCTGCCGTGGCCTCGAGAGCCGAGGCCGACCGGGCGCGGACCCTCAACCGGTCGGAGGGCGCGGTCTCCAGCCGGGACCTCGAGACCGCCACGGCCCTGGCCGCGTCGGATGCCCTGAAGGTGACCGCGCTGCGGCGGCGGCTCGGACTGGAATGGGGCCCGGGACTGGCGCGGATGAGCGACGCCGGTCGCGATCAGCTGGTGCGGGCCCTCGCCGACGGATCGGCCGCCCTCGTGCACGTGGACACCCACAACAATGACGGGCAGACCGGGGCCCGGC
>DAINBM010000170.1:0-5992 GCA_036732965.1 Caulobacteraceae bacterium
TAACACCGATGGCGGCCAAATTAGCAGGCCCCGGAGGCGGTTCTCGCTACAGCGTTAGCCAGAACAGCGAAATCAACGTCACTCCCTTCGTGGACGTGATGCTGGTTCTCCTCATCATCTTCATGGTGGCGGCTCCGCTCGCCACCGTGTCGGTGAAGGTTGATCTTCCCCCCGCTTCGGCGCCACCGTCGCAATCTCCTCCGAAGCCGATCTACATCTCCATCAAGCCGAACGGCTCCATCTACATTGGCGACTTCAAGACGACGCTGACGGACATGGGCACCGACCTGAAGAAGAACGTAGGCCGGCGGGACCCCACGAAGGAGCGGATCTACATCCGCGCCGACGTGAACACGGAGTATGGGGATTTCCTGGATGTGATGAACAAGCTCCAGGACAACGGCTTCTACAGCGTGGCGCTGGTCGGTGAAGACCAGAACAAGGGCAAATAGGGAGCCTCCATGACTGCAGAACAGACTCCTGAGCACGTCTACGATCCTTTGTGGGATGCCCCGCGCCGCCGTCGTAACGGTGCGGTTGTCCCGGCGATGGTCGTGGTGTTCGTGCTCCACGTCGGTCTGGTCTTCTGGATCTGGAAGACCAAGATCGAGCCGAAGGTGGAGACTTTCGACGACCAGGCTGTGCAGGTGACGTTGGCCAAAGCGCCGCCGCCCCCTCCGCCGCCGCCGCCGCCGCCGCCGACCAACCACGCGCCGCCGCCGATTCAACCCCGGCCGCCGGTCGTGGCCCCCGACGTCCCGCCGCCGCCTGCGGCGCCGATCGTCGCGGTGGAAAAGCCCGAGCCGCCCCGGCATGACGAAGTCAAGGTCGTCACGCCTCCGGCGCCTCCGGCCCCGCACGTGATCTCCCGCCCGACCTGGGAACGGTTGCCGAGTGGCGACCAGGTGAACCAGTACTACCCGGACCGCGCCATGCGGCTCGGGAAGAAGGGCAAGGTCGTCATGCAGTGCTCGGTGAAGGCCAATGGTACCGTGACCGGCTGTGAAGTCGTGTCTGAGGAACCGGCGGACTACGGCTTCGGTGAAGCCGCCCTGAAGCTCCAGCGGTTCTTCAAGATGAAGCCGCAGACTCAGGACGGTCAGGCCGTCGACGGGGGTACGGTCCGTATCCCGATCGTCTTCCAGGTCGACGGCTGATCCAGCCTGTCCGACCCCTATGGATCAGAGCGCCCCGGGACGTGTTCCGGGGCGTTTCTGTTTCGGGCATGGCGATGCGCCGAGGTTGAGTCCCTGCCGTCGGAAAGAGGGGCAATGCAGCGCTTGATCCGGGCGGCGCGTCCGTCTAGAAGACCCCTTCGCGCGTCTGTCGCGCCGCCTTAGCTCAGTTGGTTAGAGCGCCAGATTGTGGCTCTGGAGGTCCTCAGTTCGAACCTGAGAGGTGGTACCAATCACGCCGTTGAGCCCGCCGGAGACATCCGGCGGGCTCAATTGTTTCATCCGGGCGTGTCGATGGCCGCCGACCCTTGGGGGGCGGGGAGAGTGTGGATCAACCGAGGGAAACCGGGGTTTTGTTGCGTTGCGGCAACAGTGACGTCTGGAAGTACGAGCCCAGGCTGGGATTCTGACGGGAACGGATCATCAGCGGCGGTGGTTCCTTGCCGGGGGCGCAGAATATAGCGCGCATAAACAATCGGATGCCGGATTCTTGTGTCCTTTTCCGGAGGTGAAGGTGTCGCGTCGGCCCAGATCTGTCCGGCGCATTTTTGGTTGCAGTGCAGCGCAATCGGGACGACGATGAAGGGTCTTCGGCAGAGGCCACCTGCCGGACGGAGTGGAGTGTCGGCCATGACGGACATTGTTCTCACGGTGCCGGTCCTCGAGGGCGAGGAAGACCGGCTGTTCGGTCGGTTTCTGGATCGGTTCATCGAAGCGGCGGCGGCTGCGCTGGCGTCGGACGCCATTGACGGGGTCGCGGACGCGCCTCTGGTCATGGTGCGCTCGGACCCGCGGCCGGGCGGTGCCGTCAAGCAGGTGATCTTCCAGGAGTCGCGCACGGCGGATGCCTTCTCCCGGGGCTGGTCCAGGGCCCGTACGGAAGCGTTCTGATCCCGATCGATTGCGGGTGACGGCCCGGTCCTGTGACGGTATGAGCGGGATCGCCCATCCGACAGGAGGGCGCGGTCCGGAGGCGCGCGAGCCATTTCCCAGTTTGACGGTTCCCAGCCTGGCAACTCATCCGACATCCTGACCGACGTCCTGGTCATCGGGGCCGGTGCTGTCGGGTGTGCCGTGGCAGCGCGGTTGGCGGACGAGGGACGTGCGGTGGTGCTGGCCGGGCCATCCCTTCCGACAGACGCGTCCCGGGTGGCGGCCGGCATGATCGCCCCCTTGAGCGAGGCCGCGATGGATCCGCCATCCCGCCCCGGCGCACCGGTCCTGTCCTTGGCGGCGGCACTGTGGCCGGACTTTGCCGACAGGTTCGGCGTCGACCTGCGCCCGTGCGGCGGTCTGTTGCTGGCCTCGCCGGCCGGAGGCGCAGCCCGCGAGGCCCTGCCGGGCGAACCGCTATCCCTCGAGGCGGCCCGCCGCATGGCTCCCTATCTGCAGGTCTGGGACGGCCCCATCCACTGGCTGCCGGGGGAGTGTGCGGTGGATGCGGCTGCCGCGCTCGCCGCGCTGGAGGCGCATCTCACCCGTCGGGGCGGCCGCCGGCTCGCGGCAACCCTGAAGCCCCGGCCGGACGGTTCGTGGGCCCATGATCAGGGGCGCGTCCGGGCGCAATGGACGGTCCTGGCGGGCGGTGCCGGGAGCGAGTCCCAGATGGTTGTGGCCCCGGAACTCGCGGTCCTGACGCCGATCCGCGGCCAGATCCTGCGCACCGCGCCGGGTCGGGTGGTGCCCGGTGCCGCCTTTGTCCGGGGCCCGGGGGCCTATGTGGCCCCGCAGTCGGACGGTGCGGCCATGATCGGTGCGACCATGGAGGCGGGGGTGCGGGATATGTCCGTATCGCCGCAGACCTCGCAGGCCCTGCTGGCTGCCGCGGCGATCTTCGCATCCGGACTGGCCACCGGGCCCATGACCGCCCGTGTCGGCGTGCGAGCGTCCACGCCGGATGCACTGCCCCTGGTCGGGCCGTCGGTCCGGTCGGGGGTGTTGCTGGCGACCGGTCTTCGACGGAACGGCTGGCTCCTGGCGCCGCTTGTGGCGGGGATGATTGCTGACTATCTGGCAGGCAAGGATCCGGGTGCGATGGCACGGCAACTGGACCCGCAACGGTTCGGGCGTCCGTAGAACAGGGGAAGAAGCATGTCGGGTTTCTGGCTGAGCGACGAACAGGAGGCCATTCGCGAGGGAGTCGCCCGGGTCTGTGCGGACTTCACCGATGAATACTGGCGCGAGACCGACGAAACCGGATGCTTCCCGGAAGCCTTTGTCACGGCCATGGCCGAGGGCGGCTGGCTGGGGGTGGCGATGCCGGAGTCCGTGGGCGGGGCCGGTCTCGGGCTCACCGAGGCGTCCATCGTCATGCAGACCGTGGCTGAGAGCGGCGCCGGCTTTTCCGGGGCCTCTGCCATCCATCTGAACATCTTCGGCCCCATGCCCATCGTGAAGTTCGGCACCGAGGCACAGAAGTCCTACAGCCTGCCGCGGATCATCTCCGGCGAGGACAAGATGTGCTTTGCCGTGACCGAGCCCAACAGCGGCCTCGATACCTCGAGCCTCGAGACCCGTGCCGTGCGGACGAACGAAGGCTACCGCATCAACGGTCGCAAGATCTGGACGACCTCGGCCCAGCGGGCCAACAAGATCCTGATCATTGCCCGCACCACGCCGAAGGAGGAGGCGCGCAAGCCCACGGATGGCCTGTCCCTGTTCTTCGCCGACTTCGACCGAAGCCGCATCGAGGCCAAGCCGATCCCGAAGATGGGGCGCCGGGCCGTCGAGTGTAACACCCTGTTCATCGACGACCTGCTGGTGCCCCATGACGCCCTGATCGGGGAGGAGGGGCAGGGGTTCAAGTACCTGCTGCAGGGGCTGAACCCGGAGCGCGTGCTGTTCGCGGTCGAAGCCGTCGGACTGGGCCGTGCCGCCCTGCGCAAGGCCGCCCAGTACGCCAAGGAACGGGTCGTGTTCGGCCGACCCATCGGTCAGAATCAGGGGATCCAGCACCCGCTGGCCAAGTGCTGGGCCGAACTCGAGGCGGCGAACCTGCTCGCCTTCAAGGCCGCTGCCCTGCACGACGCCGGGCGGGACTGCGGCGCAGAGGCCAATGCCGCGAAGTATCTGGGGGCCGAGGCGGGCTTCAATGCCTGTGAGGCCTCTGTGCTGGCGCACGGCGGCATGGGCTATGCGAAGGAATACGACGTGGAGCGCTATTTCCGGGAGGCCATGATCGCCCGGATCGCCCCCGTCAGTCGCGAGATGATCCTGAACTTCATTGCCGAGCGGGTGCTCGGCCTGCCCAAGAGCTATTGAGCCGGGTTCGGTCATGAGGAGTCCACGGCCCAGTCTTGCCCTCGCAGCTCTCGGGGTCCTGCTGGCGGGGGCGGTCGGCCCAGCGGGGGCGGCGACCCCTTCGGCCGCGCCGCGTCCGGTCGCCCTCGAGGCGGCTGTGCTGGCCGAGGTCAATCTCGCCCGTGCGCAACCCCGAGCCTATGCGCAGCGTCTGCGAGAGCTGGCTGCGGAGACGGCAGGATCGGGTCTCTATGCCAATCTTGCAGACGGTGACGAAGGTGCCTTGAACGAGGCCATCCATTTCCTCGAGCATCAGGTCCCCCTGGCACCGCTGGCACCGGATGCGCTGTTGCAGGCCACGGCCCTGGACCACGTGGAGGCGCAGGGGCGCAGCGGTGACACCGGCCATGGTGACGCTGCCCTCGGCTTCGGGGCGAGGCTGAAGCGCCGGGGGGTGTTCGCGGGCCTGTCCGCCGAGGATATCGCCTATGGCTACGGCCGCCCCCGGGACGTGGTGGCCCAGCTGATCATCGACCGGGGGATCTCCGGACGCGGGCATCGGACCAACATCTTCGAGGCGGCGTTTCGTGTGGCAGGGGTCGCCTGTGGGCCGCACCCGACCTACGGTGAGATGTGCGTCCTGGATTTTGCCACACCCCTGATGCGGCCGGGTGGCTGACCCGACCGCGTCCCCGACGTCAGCCCTCCGGCAGCCGATCGCCCCGTCCCAGCGGGTCCGGCAGGGGGGTGCCGGTCTCGACGAAGCTGAGGGACACCGAATTGATGCAGTAGCGCAGCCGCGTTGGTGGCGGACCGTCGGGGAACACGTGGCCCTGGTGGCTGTCACAGCGGGCGCACCGGGTCTCGGTCCGGACCATGCCGTAGCTGCGGTCCACGATGCCCACCACGTGCGAGGGATCGATGGGCTCGAAGAAGGACGGCCATCCTGTGCCGCTCTCGAACTTGGTCCGCGCATGGAACAGCGGCAGGCCACACAGGCGGCAGACATAGACGCCGTTCTGCTTGTTGTTCAGCAGGCCGCCGCAGAACGGGGCCTCGGTCCCGTGGTGGAGAAGCACCTCGGCCTCCTCCGGGGTCAGGGTGGCTTCGAGACGGACGCGGTCCGGATCGGAGGGCGGAGTCAGGTCGAAGCCTTGAGCGGACTGGTGGGTGATGGGCATGGCGCGCTCCGTTGTGAGTCGCTTGAACATAGGCACTGGACGGCGATCGCCTAGGGGGCAGGGGGCGGATTGCCCCCCGGTCGGGAGACGGCGGGACAGCGGTGCCGGTTTTGTGGCCTCGATGTTGCTGAGATGGTTGTGCCAGCGCCAAATTTGGGCATTAGGTTCCACGACGGGACGGCGTTTTCGTCCTGTGCAGCAGAAGTGAGAGCTCGCGCGTGACCGCCACCACCCTGACCCGCGGGCTGGAAGATGCCCCCACCAAGCACAAGCGCCTGATTGCCTGGGTGGCCGAAATCGCGGCCTTGACCGAGCCGGACAGCATCCATTGGTGCGACGGGTCGGACGCGGAGTTGACCCAGCTCACCGCCCAGCTGGTGGCCGCAGGCACCCTGC
>DAINBM010000171.1:0-3412 GCA_036732965.1 Caulobacteraceae bacterium
GCACCCGGCGTCTTCGACGGCTGGTACTGCGGATTGAAGCGGACCGCCGCCTTGCCCTTGGTCACGAGGTCGCTCAGCTTGCGGCCAAGCGCCTCCTCGGTGCGCTGGCGCTTGATGAGGGCCGTGGCATAGGCCACAGCCGACTCGCCCGTGAAGGGCTCGATCCGGGTGGCAGTGATCTGGTTGATCAGGAAGACCCCGTTGCCCTGGAAGGTGAAAACCTCCCGGGGGGGCAGCTTGAGGATGGCCTCCACCAGACGCGGATCCGCAACCCGGGCGTCGATGACCGACGGCTGGCGGATGAACTTCGCCCCCCGGGCGGTGAGCAGGGCGAGCACGTCCGGCATCGTCTGCAGGGGCCCGACCTCGGCCACGAGATTGGGATCGGGGGACTGGGTGACCTGGATCTGGTCCACCTGGAAGATCTTGCGCTGGGCAAAGATGTCGGGGTGGTCGGCCATGTAGCGGTCGGCCTCCACCCGGGCGGGCGCAGGCACGCTGTCGACCACCGTCTTGCGCAGGGTCTGGGCCAGCAGCTCCTGTTCCATCCGCGCCTTCTGCACAGCGAATTCGGGCGAGCGGTCGAGGCCGTCCTTCTGGGCGGCCTGGGCCAGGATGGCGCGGACCACCATGTTCTCCAGCACGGCATCCTGTGCGGCCTTGCGGGCCTTGGGGTCGGCAAAGGTCTGGCCAGCCATCTCGGCCTGCAGGTCCGTGACGGTGATTTCCTTGCCGCCGACGGTGGCCACCACCTGACCGGACGGGGCCTTGCCGCGGCCGTGACAGGCGGCCAGGGAAAGGCACGCGAGCGCCACGGTTCCCACTTGAATCATCTTGCGCATGGTCGGACCACGGCTCCCAGGATTACGGGCCCGCGACCCGGACGGGGCGGGCTCAGGACGAGATCCGTCGACCTAATGGCAGAAATCTGCGAGGCGCCAAGGGATCACACGCATTTCGGGAAAGCCGGGGGGCATTTCACCCACCTTCGAGGCCTGTGGGTCTCCCCGGGCTTGTCCCGGCACGGCATCGGGTGCAGTGGAGGGCGGAGCGCGCGGCCCCGCGCCGCCGCCGCCCTTGAAACCGACCGGACCCCCTGATTGGACACCCCGCCCCGCCCCTCGCCTGAGGTGATGTCCGAACCGTCGACCCGGCGGCTGCGGATCTGCGTCGCGGCCTCCGGCGGGGGGCACCTGCGGCAGCTCCTAGATCTCCAGACCGCCTGGGAAGGCCACGACGTGGTGTGGGTGACCGAGGACACCGCCCTTTCCCGCAGCCTTGGCACCCAACGGGACATGCGCTTCGTCACCCATGTGGCCCTCGGCCAGGGGCGCCTGGGGGCCCCCCTCCGCATGCTGGTCAGCGGGGTGCGGAACCTCGTCCAGTCGATCGCGCACATGCTGGCGGTGCGGCCGCACCTGCTGATCAGCACCGGGGCCGGCTCGGCCTTTGCATCCCTTCTGTGCGCCCGGCTCCTGGGCGCGCGGATCATCGTGATCGAGAGCTTTGCCCGCTTCGATCATCCCTCCGCCTTCGGCCGGATCGCCGGGCCGCTGGCCCATGAGCGGATCGTCCAGTCCGCCGCCCTCCAGTCCGCCTGGCCGGACGCCATGGTGTTCGACCCCCTGAGGGTGCTGGACGAGACCCCGCCCCCCAAGCGTTCCCTGCTGTTCGCCACTGTCGGGGCGACCCTGCCCTTCGACCGGCTGGTGACAATGGTGCAGGGCCTGACCGCGCGCGGCCGCGGACCCGGTGAGGTGCTGATCCAGACGGGCGTCGGCGGCCTGCGCCCCGCCGGCCTGACCTCGGTGGAGACCCTGCCCTTCGACGCGGTCGAGCGGACCCTGCGGGAGGCGGAATTCGTGGTCTGCCACGGGGGCACCGGGTCCCTCGTCACCGCGCTGCGGGCCGGATGCAAGGTGGTGGCCATCCCCCGCCGGTTCGCGCTGGGAGAGCACTATGACGACCACCAGACGGAGATCACCCGGGCCTTCGCCGCCCGGGGCCTGATCGAGATCGCGGATACTGTGGACGAGCTGGCCTCCGCCCTCGCGCGACTGAAGGCCCGGCCGCCGGTGGTGGCCACGACCGACCATCGCCGCCTGACCTCACATCTGGCCCGGCAGATCGCCGACCTGGCCCGCCGCCGCGCCTGATCCGCGCCCCTGCGCCGTCACGCCCTGGTGGCGGGGGCCCGCTCGCGGGAGACGCTCAGGCGGGACTGCTCGCTCAGAAGCCAAAGATAGGTGGGCACACCCTCCTCGATGAAGCGGTGGCGAAGACCGAACTCGTCCTCCACCCGCTGCACCAGGATCTCCCGCGCTTCCAGCCGCTCGATGATCTCGATGCACCGTGTGACATTGGCCGGATTGCTCAGCTTCTCCCGCAGGACCTCCAGACTGAAGAAGCCCCCCGCCTTCTGGGCGCTCTCGGCGAGGGCGCACAACAGCTCGATGGACGACTTGTCGAGGCTCTCGGAGATATGGTTCTGGGCCCGGCGGGACAGGCGGCCGTTGAACTCCGCCAGAGCCTCGGCCAGGGCGATCTTCACGTCATCGATCCTCACCTCCGTCTCGCCCGCATCGATGGCGGCCAGACCGGCATGGTGGCTGAGCAGGCTCGCGATGTAGGGCAGTCCGTTGGCGGCGCGGACGATGGCGCGCACCGCGTCGTCGGTGAAGGTCAGGCCGCTCAGGTCCTCGCCGTTGCGGACCAGGTCCCTCAGCTCCGCCGGTCCCATGGGGGGCACCTGCAGGGCGTAGACATTGCGCTGGATCGAGGGGATGTGCTCGACCAGCTCATCCAGATTGGCCGCGACGCCTGCGATGATGAACTGCACCCGCACGGAGCGGTCGGACAGGTTCTTCATCAGCTCGGCGATGTTGTAGCGGAACTCCGCCAGTTCGCAGCGGTCGAACTCGTCCAGGATGATCAGCACCCGGGTGCCGACGATGCGGGCCAGGAGGTCGCTGGCCACCCGCACGGTCACCGGTTGCGGCCCCAGCAGGTCCTTCAGCGTGGCCCCCGTCTCCGCCTCGGAGGTGGTGGGGTCGAACTGGCTGTGGAACAGCAGCGGAATGTTGCCGGCAATGGCCCGGAAGGTCTCGTCCAGATTGGAGGAGGCCCCGCAGGACACATAGGTGACGATGTAGCGGGCATCCCGCGCGGCCTGGCTCAGCACATGCAGCATGGAGGTCTTGCCGATGCCGCGGACGCCGTAGATCACCGTGTGCAGCCGCTGGTCCTCGATGGACCGGATCATGGAGGTCAGCACCTCGCCCCGCCCAGCGAACATCCGCCGGTCCACCACGGGCTGGGAGGGCGTGAAGGCCGCCCGGAAGCGCATCCGCGCCGTCGTGGCCGGATCGTTCTGATGCGAGCTCGCCTGGTCGCTGGCCGTGGACTGGAACCG